>JBCCBY010000059.1:0-13206 GCA_039033795.1 Pseudomonadota bacterium
ATCACCGATCCGACGGATCCCGATAGCGACAACGACGGTCTGCTTGACGGCATCGAAGACGCCAATGGCGACGGCGCCACGGTCAATATGATCGGCGGCACGGGTAACGCGGGTTCGGGCGAAACCGATCCCAACAACCGACGGCATTGCGACACCGCGACGCCCAAGCTCCCTTGCTAGCTCCAGTGATTTGTAAGCCGCGATACCGCCGCCGACGATCAAAAGAACACGGCGTTCATCAATGGTGGGGCTGTCCGTCACCGGTGCGACCTTTCTGTTTCGAAGACTTCGGAAGACCCCTATAGGCGCTGATTGGCCGAGGAACCAAGGGCCAGTCCCACGTCTTCCCGGCACGGCTTTTGCGAAGGACGTGGGGGGCGGCATGGACCTTTCGGCGCTCGATGGCTTAGAGACATGGTCACAGGTGCCAGCGTCGGTGTTGGCCGTGGAGAATTAACGAGGCCCCGGGGGTGAGCATGCATCGGATCTTTCTCGTCGCAACGGCCGTCACCGTCGCCATGGTCGGCGGAGCATCCGCGCAAGCGCCTGGGGAGGGCTACAGCGCCCTTGTTATCGGCGTGAGCAACATCGCCGACAAAGAGATCACCGGTCGTTTCCAAGCACCCTTTACCAGCGGCGCTGGAGGACCGATCCCGCTCGGAACCGTCCTGCCCGTCGACACCGTGTTTGAGTTTGATACCGATTATGAACCGGGGGTCTTTGTCGGGCTCGCTGTTGGCAAAGCAAGCAATTATGGCCCCTTCAGGAGCGAGCTGGAGCTCAGCTACAGCCGCAACTCGGTCAGTGGGCACAGCGATGTCTCGATTTTGGGCACAGACGTCTCGGTCAACGACCTTGCCTTTTTGACAAGCCAGACCACGCTCGACGGGCGCCGGATTGGCCCGACATTTGCCGATGGCCGCGGGCGGTTAATCACCTACTCCGCGATGCTCAACTTTTTCTGGGATATTCCTGTACCGGCGGAAAAGGTGCGGCCGTTTATTGGGATTGGTGGAGGAGCATCCATTGTCGACGTTGATTTCGCGCCCGGCGGACTTGACCTCTTGTCGGACCAGGACACGGTGCTCGCCTATCAGGGCATGATCGGTGTGTCCTATCAGTTCTCTGACAAGTACACATTGAGCACGGCTTTCCGTATCCGCGATACGTCCGAGGCCGAGTTCACAACCGATCGCCGGGTGATCGATTCAGAACTGAAGTTCGACACCAGCCAAGCAAATTTGGAAATCGGCCTGCGCCGTATGTTCTAATGGGGCTTACGAACAGACGAAGGCTTGTCATCATCTTGAAGAGGCTTGCCGCGCATCGCCCGCGCTAATCGTTCAATGGTGTCATCAGAAAGCTTGAGGCCGCCATTGGCGAGCTGCCCAGCTACATTCTCAGCTGCCTGAGCAAATTGCGGGAATGAATCAAGAAGTGAAACGGCCGCCTCAGCGCCAGCGCGGGCGCGCCGCTGTAAGGCCGCTGCACCAATTTCCCGCTGAACATAGGCCCTGACGATTGGTTCAGCGGTGTTCCAAAGATCGATCTCTGGATCGAGGACACGGGCAACGCCCTCGACAACCACCATCGTGCGTTGAAGAAGCACCAACTCAGGACGCAGATGCATGTCAAAAATGTCCGTCACGTCAAAGAGCTGTTGGAGAACACCGCTCATATCAAATTCATTCGCACGCTTATTAAAGATTGGCTCGCCCACAGCGCGTAGGGCCGTGGCGAAGGCCTCCTTATTGAAATGCGGCGGCACGTAGCCCGCGTCGAAATGGGCTTTAGCAGCGAGCTTATAGTCCCGACTGATAAAACCGTAGATGATCTCAGCGAACGCTCGACGGGCCGGTTCGTCAAGGCGGCCCATGATGCCAAAATCAATCAGCACAAGGCGACCTTGGGAATCGACCATTAGGTTTCCCTGATGCATATCGGCATGAAAAAAGCCCTGCTCCAAAGCGGTCGTGAGAAAGACCTGCATCACCCGGCGCGCAAGATGCCGGCGGTTGATGGCCCTCTGGGACAGAACCACTGGATCTGACAAAGCGGTACCGTCAATCCACTCGATAGTCAGCACACGGCGGCTTGATCTTTGCCATTCCACCTCGGGGATGACGACATCATCCATCTCCGCAAGGTTTTCGCGAAGTTCCGAAGCGCTGCCGGCCTCGATCCTGAGGTCAAACTCAACCTCCGATGCTTCCATCAGTGTCGCGATGAACTTTACCGGCTCCAGTCGGCGGGACGCTGGCACAAAACGCTGCGCGAGCCGCGCGCCTAAAAGCAGGACACGAAACTCTTGTCGGGCCTTCTTTTCGATGCCCGGACGAAGGATTTTGACGGCAACGGAACGGCCATCAAGCGTTTCCGCCTTATGGACCTGGGCGATCGAGGCTGCCGCCACGGGTTCAGAGAAGCTTTTATAAAGCTCCCCCACCGGACGACCGAGACTTCGCTCAACCTCTTTTTCAGCCTCCGCCATCGAAAAGGGCGGCATTTTATCCTGCAGCTCACCCAGATCGTTGGCCATTTCGATACCGATGATATCGGGGCGCGTCGCGAGAAGCTGGCCAAACTTCACATAGGCTGGGCCTTGGCCACCGAGTGCAGCCGCCAGTCGCTGACCCGGGCGACGACCCCGGCCTCGCATGCCAAGGCGCGCGATCTTGCCCATCATGCGCGCAAAGGGCGGCACCAAGCCTGCAAACTCTCTGGGAACAAGCGCATCATGGCGGGCGAGGATCCAGGCGACCCCAAACAGACGAAAGATATCTCGAAGGGTACGGAACATAACTCAGATCTTCGCTGCCATGTGAAGAACCGCCACCCCGCCGGTGAAGCGTTCAAAACTGACTCGCGAAAAACCAGCCCCTTGCAACTCGACGCTCAACGCATCGGGTGCTGGGAAACGGCGAATCGAATCAACGAGATATTGATAGCTTTCGCGATCACCCACCGCAGCCTCACCAAGCCGGGGGATCACCGCATCTGAGTAGCGATTGTAGAGCGCGCGAAAGGCAGCCTGCGGAGGCGTTGAGAACTCGAGCACAAACAAACGGCCGCCATACCGCAGCACACGGAAGGCCTCCCGGAACGCGGCGGCCCGGTCGGTGACGTTCCGAATGCCAAACACGATCGAATAATGACTGAAGGCGTTGTCGCCGAAGGGCAACGCCTCAGCATCACCGCACACACGAGATGCACGATCGCGCCCCATCCCCGCAGCCAGCATCGCCTCGTTGATATCGCAAACGATCGCGTCGGCAGGCGCTCGCCCGCGGGGCTCTCGCGCATCGGCACGCTTTAAAAAACTGTTGGCAACGTCGCCCGTGCCGCCAGCGACGTCGATGAGAGAATGGCCTGGCTGGGGCACCATCCGATCAACCAAGACCGACTTCCACACGCGGTGCATGCCGCCGGACATGAGGTCGTTCATCACATCGTAGGACGTCGCGACCGAGCGAAAGACCTCGCCCACGAGCGGTGCTTTCTCGCTGGCTTTGACATCACGGGCGCCGAAAGGAACTTGGGTGTCGTCTTTCATGGGCTCTCAGGGCCTTCCATCTCGACAGACGTCCTAGCGCGCAAGGGTTTACGGGTCTTGAGGCCTGCCGACGCAGGGCCTCTCAGAACCTGGCGCGCAAGACAACCTCGCCCGCACGCTCTTCACCGGGGAAATAGCGCTCATTGCCAAAGGCAAAGTCTGCACGCCGGGCGTAGCGCTGGTCGGTCACATTGCGGGCGATCCCTGCGATGCTGAAGCGGTCGTTGAGCTGGATTTCCGCGCGCAAATCGAGAAGATCATGGCCCGGATAGGACTCAGTGTTGGCCGCATTGGTCAGGTACTGACCAACATGGGTGTAGGTTGCCTCAAACACAAAGCGATCATGAGGCCTGTAGGTCAGTCGCGCCGACGCCAAGGTCTTGGGCGCGGTGTCGACAAAATCGCCGTCCTTGATCGTCTCCGAACTGCTGGAGACGATCCGATCAAAAGCATAGCGGTGCTCTGCATACGTTCCACTTCCCGAGACTGTCAGAACATCGTTCAATGGAAGGACGGCTTCGATCTCAACACCGACATGGGTGGTTTCGCCGTCAGTCACATTAAAACCATCAGCGTCACGGAAGAAAACCGTTTCCTTCTTCATCGCAAACCCGGCAATGCTCATTTGACCCCAATCGGCAACAGCGCGCCAGCCCAATTCCAGACTATCGAGGGTTTCAGGCTCTATAGCAGTCACGTCTTGATTGATCTGTATACGGTATAGCTCAGTGGTTTGTGGCGGGCGTGCACCGCGCGCGAGTGAGACATAGACGCTCTGCTCACTGTTGATATCGTAAAGCGCAGCAAGCTTACCTGTCGCCACGGAAAACTGGTCGGTGCGATCCGCCGGTCGCTGAAACCGCCCCACGGTGCCCGGCTCAGCCTCAGTTTCATAGTCATAATGGGTGAAGGTGCCGCGCACACCGGCTTGCAGCTGCAAAGCCTCTGTCACGCGATAAGAAAGCCTGGCAAAGGGCGCTGCTTCGACCGCGTCGACATTATAGTCATAGTGCAAACCTTGGACAAAACTGAACACCGTCGGGTTCTCTTGAAACTCCCGCAAGGATCCTCGCGTCGCATCGAGATCGAAACCGACGCTCAACTCAAGACCATCGCGAAGCTGACGGAATGCTGTGCTTTGCAACCCTAAGCTTGTGTGTTCGTTTTCCTCGAGCGCATCACCAGGCAAGAAGTGCTGACGGAATTCCATATCGGTCCAGCGGAAAAAAGGCGTGATCGAACCCGTCCAACCTCCACGTTCAAAGGGCGTTTCCAGGCTGATCAGCGCATGCCTGACATCCCGGAACGCCTCGGGGTTGGGGTTTGTCCGGCGCAGATCGTCGTCTTCATAAGCGTTATCGCCAACAACAAACCCGGCGGTCTCTTGCTCCAACTGATGGGACGATATCTTGAGTGTGCTGGATCCAATGGCGATGGACGAAAACGACTTGAATTCATTTGTATCCGAATCGTCTCTATACCCACCATCGCGGTAGAAACTCACGCCGCTCGAAGCACGCTTCGTGCTCCCCATGATGCTGGCCTTGTAGCGTTGAAAGCTGCCATAAGAGAGACGCGCCAGATTGGGCGCCTCGCCTGGGCCAGGGGTCAACACGTTGATCGCGCCATGCAGCGCGTTGGATCCATAGGCGACATCGCCCGGTCCGCGCAGCACCTCCACCTGTCGCGCAAAGGGAAAGCCCGCATGAAACAAGCCATTGATATTGGCATAACCAGGCGCCCGCAGGGAAACACCGTCTTGGAGAAAAAGAAACGATCCCGCGCCCGCGCCACCAGTCAGCACGGGCGAGCGGATAGCGGTGAGATGCTCGGCCCCGGAACCTGACTGAACAAAGGTCCCAGCAGCGCGGTTCAGAAGCTCTGCCGGCCGCCGAGGAGAGACAAAATCCGCCTCCTCACCACTCAGCACGCTGATGCTTGATGCAACATCCGTCACGTCAACGCCCCGGCGCTCCGCCGTCACCACAATGGTCTCGGTCGCCGACGCCGCACCATAACCCACCACAAACGCAACACTTGCGGCCGCGAAAGGCCGCCCCCACCCGATAATCGACAACCCATCCTCCGTGATTGGTCTGATACGTCCTAACGTTTTGGGCGCTTGTTCCAAGTCGTTAGGCCCAACTGAATTCGTAATGTGATCACACTTGAGAGGAACGTTGGACTGTTGAGCAACAAATGCTGTCCGTTTTGTCTGCGCAATCTCATGAAAAACATCAACAATTTGTTATCAAAGAAAGCGACACGGATTTGTCATTTTCCATTGACGATCCAGGCAGCGCGTGGTTCGGTTAACCTTGACAATCGTTAAAGAAATAGGCTGCAGGCGTGTCGGGACCACACACGATGGGGATTGAAAGGGGCGAGTCATGATCAAATCGGAGCTCATTCAAATGTTGGCCGAAGAGAACCCTCATCTGTTCGCAAAAGACGTTGAGCGTATGGTGAATGTGGTGTTCGACGAGATCACCGAGGCGTTGGCTGAGGGTGATCGTGTTGAGTTGCGCGGTTTTGGTGCGTTTTCAGTGCGCCACCGCGAAGCGCGAACAGGCCGGAACCCACGGACCGGCGAAGCGGTTGATGTGGAAGAGAAGTGGGCACCCTTCTTTAAGGCCGGCAAGGAAATACGTGAGCGCATCAATGGCGGCACCGATGTTGACGATGACGAAGACGCCACACCGCGAAAAGTCGCGCGGGCTGGATAAGCTACCCTCTTTCCAAGGCGTGCAAGCGGCGGCATGAATGGTCCATGCGACGCTTTTTGACGACCTCAGCCCTTATTCTGTTCGGCATCATTTTGGTGGCCTTTCTGGTCGCCAACCGCGAGCCCGTGACGATCAGCTTTGATCCCTTCAACACGGACGATCCTGCCTTCAGCTTTACCCAACCCCTTTGGGTAGCGCCGGCTGGATCCTTGCTGGTGGGCTATGGCCTTGGCGCATTGGGCATGTGGCTTTCAAACGGTAGCCTTCGCAAAAAAGCAGCAGCACGGCAGCAGAAGGTTCGTGAGCTCGAGCGCGAGGTCGACCTTGCCAATGATCTGTCGGTGCAGACCACGCCGTCCGGCACCCGGTTGCCTGCCTTGCGGTCGTGACCCGCCCGCTTCTCATCAAGATCTGTGGTCTGAGAACGCCAGACGATGCCAAGGCAACCGTTGACGCGGGCGCGCAGCTTGGTGGTCTTGTTTTCGCGCAGGCAAGTCCCCGCCGCGTCAACCTTCGTGAAGCGCATAAGGTGCGGGACATTCTTTTTGGCAATGCCGAGGTCGTCGGGCTTTTCGCCAACAATGCATTTGAAGAGATTGCTGCAACCCATAGCGCTGTTGGCCTTGACCGGATCCAACTGCATGGCGCTGAGGACGATGATTTTGCCCTACGTGTTGAACGAGAGATTGGCCTGCCTGTCCTTCGCGCGGTTCCTGTCGCAACGGTCAATGACGCCAAGGCAGCAGACCATCGCAAAGGATCAGCGCTGCTGTTCGACGCGGCCCCACCAAACAACGATGCCCAGACCGGGGGGCATGGCGTGGCCTTCGATTGGTCAGCGCTTCAGGGATATGGCGGTGAACGAAACTTCCTCCTCGCTGGTGGTTTGACCCCTGACAATGTTGGGGAAGCGGTCAACATTGCCAGCGAACACGCAGCTTTTGTCGGCGTCGATGTTTCATCAGGGGTGGAGAAACAGCGCGGCGTAAAGGACAGGGGTCTCATCCAGGCCTTCGCCGATGCCGCAAGAGCCCCGCTGCGATGATGCTCCCCCGAACAAAGCAAGCGTCGACGCCGACGAATGCGATGAGGTATCTGGCGTCTGAGCAATGACGATACGCATCGCTCAGCCCCAGGATGACGATGGACTCTGGGCCGTGCTCGAGCCGATGATCCGTGCGGGAGACAGCTATGCCCTGCCGCCGGATTGGAGCCGCGAACAAACACTCACCTATTGGTTGGGCGAGGGCATGACCGCCTTCGTCGTCGAGGAGAATGGCGCCATTCTTGGCAGCTATTACCTCCGAGCAAACAACCAAGGTGGCGGCGCGCATGTCGCCAATTGCGGCTATGTCGTGCACCCCCATGCGCAAGGAAGAGGTCTTGCCCGGATGATGGCGGCGCACTCGATCGGCGTTGCAAAAGAGCGGGGCTTTCAGGCGATGCAGTTCAATTTCGTGATAGCGACAAACCATGCCGCGCTTAAGCTCTGGCTGAGCTTAGGGTTTGAAAACATTGGATGCATTCCCAAGGCGTTTGATCACCCCACCGAAGGAATGGTCGACGCCTACATCTTTCACCGCACGCTTTAGATCTCCCAGACCATATCCACGCGGTGCATATCCTTCCCCCAACCATGCTCGGTTCGACTCTCCGTCTTCGCACCAAAATGGGCGTAGAAGGCCTCGCTCCTGTGGCTGGCTGCAATATCGATCGTCCGTACACATTTCTCAACCGCCTGTTCGCGCAAGCGCTCGATCATCATGCGCCCAAGGCCTTGGCCGTGCCAATGGGGGTGGGCCATAAACCATACAATCCGTCCACGCCCCTGACCATCGTGAGACAAGCCAAAGGCTGCAACCACATGGTCACCATCCAAAACGACGTGGTAAACACGAGCCTGTTCGGAAAGGAACTGCTCTAAAATCACCCGCTCATCGGGATGAAAATGGGTTGGCGTGTTGTCATCAAACAGGCAAAGAACTGCTTCGCGATGGGACTCGTTGTACCAGTCGATTGCCAGTCCAGCGTTTAGCATTGATCGCTCCGGCCGATCAAATCCCATTTGTTCCCATAAGGATCAGAGAAGACGATCACCTTACCAAACTCCTCAAGGCGCGGGGCGTCTTCGTCGAAGGTGACCCCAGCAGCTAGATAGCGGGCATAGTCGCGATCGAAGTCATCCGTTTCCAGAAAAAGAAACACGCGGCCACCGGTTTGGTTGCCGATCGCTTTTTCCTGTTCAGGGCCTTTTGCTTTGGCCAAGAGGAGCGATGTTTGTGCCGCACCCGGCGGCGTCACACGAACCCAACGTTTGGCGTCACTGAGCCGGGTGTCCTCGGTCAAGGTGAAGCCGAGCTTGCCGACGTAAAAAGCGATGGCTTCATCATAGTCCGGAACAACCAAAGCCAATGCCGAGAGAAACTGCCTCATGGTGCAACCCCGACCTTCATCATGGCCCCGCGCACCAACGCCGCGCGCTCTTGATAGACAACCGACAAGGTGTCGCTGACAGCGCTTGGCTGATCGGTCAAAACCCCCCGACCAAACGGGGGGGCCGGATCATACTCAACAGCTGTGGCAATCGTCCGCGCAAACGTTTCTCCAGCCAGCTCAGCCAAAACAGTAAGGCCAAAGTCGATACCGGCGGTCACGCCGCCGCCGGTGAAGGTGTTCCCATCACGGACCACCCTGTCTTCGACCGGTGTCGCGCCCACCAGCGACAACAGGTGATGGTAAGCCCAATGCGTTGTGGCTTTTTTGCCGTCAAGCAGGCCCGCAACGCCCAAAATCAACGCCCCCGTGCACACCGATGTGGTGTAGCGCGCCGTCTTTGCGAGGCGCTGGATCGCCGAAAGCAACCGTCTGTCCGCCATGGCGCCCACCACCCCCATGCCGCCTGGTACGCACAGAAGATCGGCCCGCGCGACCTTGTCGAATGTGGTGGTGGGGTTGATCGAAAAACCGCAATCGGTGGGAACGGCCTCCATGGTGCTTGCAGCGAAATGGACCTCGCTTTCAGGGAGGCGGCACAAAATCTGGGCCGGGCCGGTCATGTCCAATTGTGTCACGTCGGGGAAAAGCACGAAGACGATCGAAAAAGCCATCACCAGGCCATAGCGCAGGCCGCTGGCGATGTCTCTTGTGCGAAGGCTGCCGCATGGTCACGCGCAGGCATGGCTGCTAGGGCGCTGGTTCTGAGGAGGTTCACCATGCCCGACGACGCCCGCCAATCGCTCAACAGCTTTCGCCTTGGTCCCGATGAGGACGGCCGGTTTGGCTCCTTTGGCGGCCGCTATGTGGCCGAAACGTTGATGCCATTGGTGCTGGAGTTGAACGAGCAATACGCGGCCGCAAAAGCCGACCCTAGTTTTCAAGAGGAACTCGATGATCTTCTTCAAACCTATGTCGGGCGCCCCTCACCCCTCACCTATGCCGGACGGCTGACCGACCATGTACGCCAGGGCGCAGAACCCGGCAAAGGTGCAAAAATCTACCTCAAGCGTGACGAGCTCAACCACACCGGCGCGCACAAGATCAACAATTGCGTGGGTCAAGTGCTTCTCGCCAAACGCATGGGGCGAACACGGATCATCGCAGAGACAGGCGCGGGCCAACACGGTGTGGCAACGGCGACTGTCTGTGCTTTGATGGGCTTGCCTTGCGTGGTCTATATGGGCGCAGCAGATGTTGAACGGCAAAAGCCGAATGTGTTTCGCATGAAGCTTCTGGGCGCCGATATCGTTCCCGTGACCAGCGGTAAGGGTACACTGAAAGATGCAATGAATGATGCACTGCGCGATTGGGTGACCAATGTGGCGGATACGTTCTATGTGATAGGTACCGCCGCCGGGCCGCACCCCTACCCAATGATGGTTCGGGACTTTCAATCCGTCATAGGAGAAGAAGCCAAAGCGCAAATGCTTGAAGCAGAAGGTCGCCTGCCCGATGTGGCGATGGCCTGCATCGGCGGTGGCTCCAACGCTATCGGACTGTTCCACCCCTTCCTTGACGACACATCAGTGCGCCTGATCGGCGTGGAAGCCGCAGGCAAAGGCCTTCATTCAGGTGAGCATGCAGCAAGCCTGACGGGAGGCAAGCCAGGGGTTCTCCATGGCAACAAAACCTACCTCCTTCAAGACGAGCACGGACAAATTGACGACGCCCATTCGATTTCCGCTGGCCTCGATTACCCTGGGATTGGCCCAGAACACGCCTTCCTACACGAGACAGGCCGGGTTGCGTATATGTCAGCAACCGACGCGGAGGCCCTCGAAGCCTTCCAGCTTTGCGCCAAAAAGGAGGGCATCATCCCCGCGCTTGAGCCGAGCCACGCCCTTGCTCGTGCGCTCGATGTGGCTGGAGAGCTGGACCGTGAAGAAATCCTTCTTCTCAATATGTGTGGCCGCGGCGACAAGGACGTGTTCACGGTTGCCGACGCCCTCGGGGTTGTCGTCTAAGCGTCAACCCGCAGCGGCACCCTCAAACGCATCAGTATAGCGCACTGTACCCTGACGATCAGGCAACGCCATCACAATCCTTTGAACATAGTGCGGATCGATACCGGCATAGGACAACCCAACCGCACCCTCGAAACCAAAGCGTTGATAGTAAAGAGGATCGCCAACCAAAACGATGCCCTTGGCGCCGGTATCTTTCATGCGTTTCAGTCCTTCGTTGATCAGTGCAGAGCCGATACCGGTTTTCTGTCTCCTGGGATCAACGCTGACAGGACCAAGCCCAAACCAGCGATCCTGTCGGCCATCAATCGTCACGGGTGAAAAGGTAATCTGGCCCACAAGCACACCGTCGACCTCTGCCACCAAGGATAGGGTGAGTGCTTCGGTCCGGCGCAGCGCGTCAATGATCCCTGGCTCCGAGCCATCACTGTACGGCATGCCGTTGAAGGCCCGTGTCGTCAGGTCGCGGATTCGTTGCGCGTCGGCTGGACATTCGGGGCGTATCAGCATCGCAGGCTTATTAAGCGCCGCCATCTGATATTCAACGCCAGCCAACCGAAAAAAGGGCCGGCATGGACAAAGCCGCGCGGCCCGGTACGGTTTCTCGTCCTAGGGTGGGAGTGTCTTATGATCCGATGGATTTGGTTGGCTCTAACGGCGATCACGATGACAGGGGCGGCCCTCGCGCATCCTGACGAGGAGGCGGACGAGGCGGTCTTTCTGCCGCTGGCCTTTGGCGACGCCGGACAATTGATCGCGACCCTGCCTGCCCCCGATGAGGACGGGGTGAGCCTGCGTGTGATCCACGCCATGCGGCTGACCAGCGGTTTGGGATCAAACCCTATTGGTCTTGATCGCGGCTGGGGAAGCAATGGCGCGATCGTCCTCTTCCGTGTCTCCGGCGGCAAGGTGACGGCTGAGGTGGAGAACCACACCTACCGGGCGAGTGCGGATAACCCTTTGGAAAAGCGTGCGGTCGCGCAGAGCTTCGGACGGTCCATCATCTTCTCAACGGATGTGATGGAGCGGGGAGATGGGACCGTCACCGCAGATTTATCGGATCTGCTGCTCACGGATCTCTTGGGTCTCGCCAGCGCCTTAAAAGAGGATGATGGCGGCGCTTTTGGTCTCGACAAAAGTCGCTCGCGGATAAGCCCAAACGGTGTTCTCACCTTCCCGCTTAACACAGAGGTCGACACGGAGCTGACGTTTACAAGCACCAATCCCGGTACAGAGGTTTCGATGACGGCGCCCTACCCTGGCGCTGTGACCCTGGGCGTGCACCACAGCTTTGTGGCCTTGCCAGAGCCTGGGTTTGAGCCGCGACCGACAGACCCTCGTGTCGGGCCGATCAGCATGCCGATTTATGATTTTTCTGCCCCCCTGGGCGGGTCCATCACCCAGAGCTTTGCGATGCGTCACCGGCTGGAGCTTAAAGATCCAGAAAACCCCCAAGAAGGCGTTGTCAAACCGATTGTCTTTTACGTCGACTCCGGAGCACCTAAAGCCATTCGTGATGCCCTGGTCGAAGGTGCCATGTGGTGGGCGGAGGGGTTTGAAGAGGCAGGTTTTCCTGGCGGATACCAGGTCGAGGTGATGCCCGAGGACATGCATCCGCTTGATGTGCGCTACAGCGTTATTCAGTGGGTGCACCGGCAAACCCGCGGATGGTCCTATGGCGGCAACATCCGTGATCCGCGCACGGGCGAAATGCTCAAAGGCCATGTGATCCTTGGCTCCCAACGGGTCCGTCAAGACCGGATGATCTTTGAGGGGCTATCGGGCACAAACAAGACCGGCAGCGGCGAGAGCGATGACCCGGTTGAGCTGGCGTTGGCTCGAATTCGTCAGCTGTCGGCCCATGAGGTCGGACACGCGATCGGTTTTGGCCATAACTTCGCAGCTTCTGCGGTGGGCCGGGCATCGGTGATGGACTATCCGGCGCCGTGGGTGATCGAACGCCGGGGCGCGCTTGATTTCACGCAAGCCTATGACGTCGGTCTTGGCGAATGGGACATCGCCACGGTCAAATGGCTCTATGGGGACCCAGCCGACGGCGACGATGTGGTCCGCGAGGCCATGGATAACGGTCTTTACCTGATCGAGGATCCCGAGGGACGGGGCGTCGGGACCGGGCACATCAACGGCGCGGTCTGGGACAACGGAAGCGACCCCGTGGACGAGCTTGACAATGTCCTACGTGTCCGGAGCGTCGCACTCGCAAATTTCGACACAGAGGTCGCCGCCAAGGGTATGCCGGCCTCTCGCCTCCGCGAAGTTTTGGTGCCGATCTATCTCTACCACCGCTATCAGACAGCGGCCGCAGCAAAGGTGATTGGCGGGTCATTCTACCAATACGCTGTCATTGGCCAGGATGAGCCGTTGGTAGAAATGGCACCGAAGGCTGATCAAATGGAGGCTCTGGATATGGTGCTCCGTACACTGTCTCCTGAAACACTCGACATGC
>JBCCBY010000060.1:0-13205 GCA_039033795.1 Pseudomonadota bacterium
ACATCACCGCGGCCGTGGTCGGCACGGGCTGCGGCTGAAACGCATTGTAACGGACATCGAGGGGGTCGATATAAGGTGCCCAGCGGCGACGCGCCTCCAGCTCTTCGAGCTTTTTGATGATGTCTTTGATCTCGGTGCGCTGCTCTTCACTCGGCGAAGAGATCCTCTCCAGGTTGAAGAGGCGCTCTTTCAGCTCGTTGACCTCCGCCGTGGACGGACGTTTGAGCGCGAGGCGCCGACCATGGGCATTCTTCATGGTGCGGATCAGGTTGAGGTTGGTGGGCGCCCCGGCAACGGTCACCCCGGCCCGGCGCCATTTGTTGGCTGTCATTTCCTTGAGGGAGGTCTTCACGAGGTTCGGCAGCTCGAGGTCTTCAAAGAAGATATCAAGGAACTCTTCTTGGGTCAGCGTGAAGCTGAAATTGTCCTCGCCGTCGCCATCGTCGGAGGCGTCCTTGCCGCCGCGGCCGCCACCTTGCGGCGGCTTTCGCAAGCGGTCGCCGGTGGTGAACTCTTTGTTCCCGGGGTGGACGTGTTGGCGCTGTCCAGAGGCAGGATCGAGACGGAAGCGTGGTTCCTGGGTCGATTTGGACGGGATCGAGATCTTGCCCGATTGCTCAAGCTCTTTCACCGAGCGATCGCGCAAGGACTTGGTCACGGCGTCTTTGATCTGGCTGCGCGCGCGGCGCAAAAACCGCTGCCGGTTGCCAAGCGATTTGCCTTTCGGGTTCAGGCGGCGATCAATGAAATGCGACATCGGGAAAGCGTAGCGGAAAGAGTTAACCAAGTCCCCTAGTGCGGGTGTGAAACTCTGTCAGGCGCGCAATCCTCGGCCGAAGCGGTGTGCAAAGCTGCATAGGGCTTCGTTGAGCGCAGGTCAGGGTGCTTCATCTTGGATGTAGGGGTTCTCAAAAAGGTCCTCGACTTGGCATCGAAAGACAGCGGTCAGGCGGTAGGCGAGATCCAAGGAGGGGTGATGTTTCCCCGTTTCAATGGCGTTGATCGCCTGTCGAGAAACACCCACCCGTTCTCCGAGCGCTTTTTGTGACAGTCCTTCCATCGCGCGTCGGCGACGCAGGTCAGTCTTCATGCGGTGCGACGTGCCATGAAGGGGGACGTGAGCAAAACAAAGAACCAAAGCAGCGGATAGATCAGCCAACCGGGCGCGGCGGGCGTATCAGCATATTCGGTCATGAACCCCCAGCCCGTGAAGACCGCAACGGCCAAAACAGCGCTCACGACAAACGGTCTTGCCACGCGCGATACGATAAACTCGTCGGCCGTCCGCATAAGATCCAGAACGGCCCATAGCTGACCGACGACGGGTGCGGTGACCGCAAGAGCGATAAGGTAAGTCGCAGGCGATGTCACATGGTCAAACAATCCAACGATTGCCCCAACATTCACAGCAACATACAACGCCATAAAAAATAGCGTACGCAGCGAGTAGGTCCTGAGGGGATTGTTGGTCATCACATCGCTCCATCATGGTGTCAGGTTGACCTGACACAGGCGCGATGTCAGGTCAACCTGACTTGTCAAAAAAGCATGCTTCCTGCGCAGGACCGCGCCGCTCTACTCCCGCCGAAGGATCTGTTCCGTCAGAAGGTTCCCAAGCGCAGAGGGCTCGAAGCTCGTTTTGATGGCGTCGCGATCATAGCGATGCTCGACCCAATCGAGGAAATGGGAGCGGCCGGGTTCCGTCCCGTCCTTCACAGCAGACGCGCGATAGGTATCGAGGAAGTGGTCCAGAATGCCGGTCTTGCCGCTTTTGATATGGCCATACCGCCAGGAGAGCTGGCCCGCTGCCTCGTCAAAGGGCACGCCTTCGCGCAAGAACCGATAGAGAAACGAGCCCAGACCCGCCCGATCGGCCCCTGACTTACAATGCATCACGGCGGGGTAGGCCATCGACTGAAACATCTGGTCGAGGTCCAAGATAAACGCGGGCTTCGGCGCTTCCCGCGAATAGGCGCGATGGTCGATCATGGTGACCCCCGCCTCATCGCAGGCTTCCTTCTCAAGGTGCCAATAGCCCGGCTGGCGCTCATTGTTGCGCAGGCCGCGGAGATTGATGACGGTCTTGACGCCCAGCTTCGCCCATTGGCTGATATCGCCAGGCGAGGGCTGGCCGGTCCGCCACATCTCCTCTGAAATCTTGTGGGTGTTCTGATGGATCTTGCGGATAAACCCGTGGTCATGCAGCCACAGACTGCGCCAGGCCGCCTTGCGACCTTCCTTCATGGTGAATTCTTCGGGGAGGAGAAACGGACCCATCGGCGGGGACTTGGCAGCGCCAGCTGGCACCTGCAAGCACGTCGCATGTCGAGGCATCAATCGGCATCTATATCATTGGCCAACAAGGGCGCGCAGCACGCAGGGTGACAACGGGTATGACCGAGACCTTATCGACCGAAACAGATCCCCGAGAGGCGGCCAAGCGCAAGGCCAAAACGATGATCGTTTGGACCGTGGGCGTTCTGACCGCCGTCGTGGTCCTGTTCGTTGTCTTCTCACAGTCGCTGTTTTTGGAGTTTCGGCTGTCGGTGCTGCTGAAGCTCGGTGCCGGCGTTCTCGGCACGATCCTTTTATCAGCAGGGCTGATGGCCGCGGCGTTCTATTCCGACGCCAGCGGCCATGACGATGATGCGCCCAGCGCCTAGCGCGCCTTACGGCTTCGACGCGTAGGACCCCATAAAGTCGGGATAAGCGGAAAGCCCCAGCTCCCCTTGGTCGAGGCCGTCACGCTCATGGTCGCTATGCGCGCGGATGCCGATGGTCTTATCGAGGATCAGCCACACAACGAGGCTGAGCGAGAAAACGAAGACACCATTGGCAACGATGCCGACGATTTGCCCGCCAAAGCTCGCCTCCGGGTTCGACAGCGGCACCACGAGCGTGCCCCAAATCCCGCAGAAGAGGTGGGCGGGGATCGCGCCGACCACGTCATCGATCTTGAACTTATCAAGAAGCGGCGCGCCCAAGGAGGCGATCACCCCGCCGACCGCGCCGATAAAGACCGCAAGCGGGATCGAGGGCATCAGCGGTTCTGCGGTGATGGCCACGAGGCCCCCAATCGCGCCATTGAGCGCGGAGGGCAGGCACAGGCGCTTGAACACCACCTGGCTGGCGGCCATCGCGCCCATCACGCCGGCCGCGGCGGCAATGTTCGTGTTGACGAAAATGTTCGCGACCGATGCTGCGTCATCAAGGGTGCCGAGCGCCAGCTGCGAGCCGCCATTGAACCCAAACCAGCCGAGCCACAGGATGAACGTGCCGAGGGTCGCAAGCGGCAGGTTCGAGCCCGGCATGGCGGTCACCTCGCCATTCGGCCCGTATTTGCCGGTCCGCGCGCCGAGGATGATCACCCCCGCCAGGGCTGCCCAGCCGCCGGTGGCGTGCACCAAGGTCGAGCCCGCAAAATCAGAAAACCCAAACGCGCTATCAAGAAAGCCGCCGCCCCATTCCCACGAAGCTTGGATGGGATAGAGAAAGCCCGTCAGCACCGCGACAAAGGCGAGGAATGGCCAGATCTTGATTCGCTCTGCCAACGTGCCCGAGACGATCGACGCGGCGGTGGCGACGAACACCATCTGGAAGTACCAGTCGGACGAGGCCGAATACCCGGTCTCGATCGCCGCTGAATCATCGGCGCTCCAGAACATCCCGCCAAACCCGAAAAGGCCCCCAAACTCCCCCGGATAGGCAAAATTATAGCCGGTGAGCCAGAACATCAGGCCAGCGATCGAAAAGAGGGCAATGTTTTTAAGACAAATGGCGCCCGCGTTTTTCGACCGCACCAGGCCCACCTCCAGCATGCAAAACCCCGCCGCCATGAACATGACGACCATGCCCGCGACCAGGAACAAGAAGGTGTTGAAGATGAACTGCGTCTCGGCCGAGACCTGGGGCGCGGCGTCCTGGGCCATCGCCGGGGTCAAAAGGCTGGCCAGCACCACCAGCCCAAGGGGGATCATACGCAGGGACGACATCGGAACACTCTCTCTTCGCAAGTGCGAAAAGATACAGAGCCTCATCCGCCGTGGCAACCGGTAAGGGCTGCTTTGCACCGCGCAGGCGGGCCCGGTTGGAACAATGCCGCCCGCAGCGCAGCAAGAAGCAGCGTCACGAGAGTTGGTAATACCGCCGCGCGGCGAGGCCCGTCAGGAACAGCATGACGAGGGAGAAGAGGGATTGGAGCGTTGAGAGCGTGACGAGCAATACCGCCCGCAGGCCGCCTTTCCAGCCATTCCCAAAGAGAATTTTTTGATCGAAGGGCGACGCGATCCGTTCCTCGCGGGAGATCGCATAGGCGGGCCGGAACGTGCTGTTGGCGGAAAAGGTGAGGGCAGGGACAATCTGCTCTGCCGCTTGGTCCCACGCGCAGGTTTTGGCGAAGGGTTGGCGGCAATCCGGCCCCAGATGAAAGCTCTGGGTCCAATAGATCACGGCACAGATGAGCGAAGCAGCAGCCAAAAGACAAATTGGTCGACTAATTGAACTTCCGAAAGCGGAGCAAGTTTCGTAAGCATCTGTAAAGAACTGGATGCTGCGGGAAGTGCTGGAATGATGCCTCAAGGTGAGAAGCTCCATTCTGCGAAACCAAAATGCAGCTTCCTTGTTTCCGGCATTCTTCATTGATCCCTCAAAAACTCGGGCGCCTCCTGCAAGTTCTCGTACCCAACGATTAGCGTCGAACTGCGTGGATGAAATCTCATAGGGAGGGAGCTCGGCTGTTCGCTTAATTACAGAGTGCAGCAAGTCATCATCGAAAAGTACCTCGTCGGAAAGTTCGATTTTTCTTTCAATCTCCATGCCATTGAACGCTGCAAAAGATGTAAAATCGGGAGACTGAACGTATGCTAGGCGTGCCACACGACTGCCGCGGAACGACCCACTTGCAAAACGAAGATCATCAGGAAGGCAGCTGGGGTTGAAGAACAGGTCTTCGAGGAAATTGGCAGAAAAAAAACGGAGACTATGGCGTTGACTGAATTCTCCTAAAAACTCTGTATCATTGAAGAAAGCACTACTGCGGAACGTGGCGTGATCAAACCAAACGTTTGAGTGAAACTCTGAGTGATTGAAAAGGGTGGTATCTGAAAATTCCGTAGTATGAAATATTGCATCTTCAAGGAATTTGGTGCTTTGAAAGTAGGTATGGTTTATTAGCTTTGCGCCATTGAAACCCACATGACCGCGAAATTCTGTCCCTGTTAATTGGCTGGGTCCGGACCACAACGACACAAGAAGAACGTTCGTCCAAAGATCTTATTTGACCAGTCTGTGCTCGGCTTAAGCCAAGCTTGCGTGAACATCACTGCCGGGACAGAATCTTGTTGGTCCCCATAGGTTGGGGGCATGGGAACTTTTGACAGGACCACTCCGTCAAATCGAACTTCTCCCTCTGACTGTCTCCACAGCCTCTCGAGTTCCTGCTTAAGCTCTAGGTGCGTGGCTTCGGGCCAATCGAGCTTCTCTGTGGGCGTACCATCTCGCCAATAAAGCGGGAGATGAAACCGAGTAAAGTGGCGCCGCTTTTCTGGATCAGGTCTTGGGTCGGTCGGGTCCTTAATCAAATGGGACTCTTCAGCAGCCCAGAATTCTTGTAGGCCGTGGCAATGCGCCAGCCCATACCAAGAGTAGTCCCTTTGCCACCAGCGATCCCACCATAATTTCTCTATATCTTTATCTGGGGTCACGACGCACTCCACCTGAAACTTCAGGCGCTGCATTAGACGATGGCCCTGTGCCGGTCACCTCTGCAAAGCGCCGCTCTTCCCTCTCATGCGTGCCGCAGCTCTCCTCCTACGTGCTCAACACGGCGAAGACCGTGGTGCCCAGCGCCGGCTCTCGGGGGGCTGCTCGTGGGAGATGGATGCCACGGTCGTCGCCGTGGCAAGCGCCACGCACAAAAGAGTGGCAAGCGCCACGCACAAAAGAGCGGCACGCGCCACGCACAAAAAAGACGCAAGCGCGCCGCGCTGGGACCTCGGGTTACCTCACCTTGGGCGGCTCCACCGCTTCGCCGTTGGCGCGAGCTTCGGCGAGGGTGCGGCCCTGCTCGGCGGTGATCTGGAAGACGCCCTCGGGGTTCGCCGCCCGCATTTGAAGCGCGGCGGCCTCCATCCCCTCGGCCACGGGGATCTCGCGCTCGCCCGCCGCCATGCCCGCAAGGATGCGCGTGGCGGCTTCCTCCGCCGGCAGACCATTATCGATATTGGCGTCGGAGCTGCCGCGCACCTCGCCCGTCGCGGTCAGCGCGTTGGTGGCGATCGCCGTTTGCACCGACCCCGGAAGAATGACGCTTACCTTGATGCCGTAGGCGGTCTCGACCTCCGCCCGCAGCGCATCGTAATAACCGCAACACGCATGCTTGGCCGCACAATACCCCGTGCGGAGCGGCACACCGACCTTGCCCGCGACGGAGCTGATGATCGCGATATGCCCCGTCTTCCGCTCGACCATCCCTGGCAAGACAAGCTGCGTTAGGCGGACGGGCGCAAAGAAATCGACCTCCATGATCTTTTCGTAGACGGAGAAATCCGTGTCGAGCGCGAGGCTCCGCTGGCTGATCCCGGCATTGTTGAGGAGGACATCAATATGCCCCTGCCAGCCCGCCGCTTGCTCAACGATGGCGGGAAGGGCGCCATAGTCGGTCGCCTCAAAGGGCAGGATCAGGTGCTCCGCACCCGCCTCAACAGCCACCTCTTTAAGCGCATCCTCGCGCCGCCCTGAAAGAATGAGCTTCGCGCCCGCGGCACCAAACGCCTTGGCCAGCGCCGCGCCAATGCCCGACGACGCCCCGGTGATCCAAACGGTCTGTCCTTGAAAACCCATCGGCTCCTCCTCGATCTTTGAGAACGAGCCTAGGGGTTCACCCCCCTCGGGTCACGCAGGAATGGCGGCAGCGGTGTTTTACGCCGCCGGGGCCGTCCCTGAACGCATGGCCTTGTCGAGCTTTTTCATCGCCTTTTGGATTTTCTCAAAGGCGCGGACCTCGATCTGGCGGATGCGTTCGCGGCTGACGCCGTACTCGGTGGAAAGCTCTTCGAGGGTCTTGGGCTCTTCCGTCAGCCGACGCTCCGTGAGGATATGTTTCTCTCGGTCGTTGAGGTCGCCCATCGCTTGTTGGAGGAGGTCCATGCGCGTTTGGAACTCGTCATCCTGGGCGAGCTGCGCTTCGGCGTTGACGGCGTTTTCGTCAACGAGCCAGTCCTGCCATTCCGCCGTGCCTTCGCCATCGCCCCGCATGGGAGAGTTTAACGAGTTGTCCCCGCCCGCCATGCGCCGGTTCATCTGCACCACGTCATCATGGGTCACGCCCAGCTTGGTGGCGATGTGCTCAACTTCGTCCGGCTTCAGATCACCTTCTTCAACGGCGTCGATCTGACCCTTCAGCTTACGGAGGTTGAAAAAGAGCTTCTTCTGCGCCGCCGTCGTGCCGATTTTCACGAGGCTCCAGGACCGCAGGATATACTCCTGGATCGAGGCCCGGATCCACCACATGGCATAGGTCGAGAGGCGGAAGCCCTTATCGGGGTCGAACTTCTTGACCGCCTGCATGAGGCCGACATTGCCCTCGGAAATCACCTCGCCGGTGGGCAGGCCATAGCCGCGGTAACCCATGGCGATTTTCGCCACGAGGCGCAGGTGGCTGGTGATCAGCTTTTGCGCTGCGCCGCGGTCGTCATGCTCCAAAAACCGCTTGGCGAGCATGAACTCCTCATCTTTTTCCAGCATCGGAAATTTGCGGATTTCGGAGAGATAGCGCGACAGGCCGCCCTCAGGGGTCAGCGGCGCGCCGCTCGTCGTGGTCAATGCATTCGTTGCCATGATGTCGTTCCTCAAAAGCCTCCGGCCCCGGTGGGCCAAAAGCTCATTCGTCCTCAAAGGATAGATGGTGACAGCATCGACCAATTTGAAGGGGCCGCCGCGCAGGCGGCTAAGATTTTCTAAACGGCAAAGGCGATGATGGCCCGAGGCGGGAGGGGTTCAACGGCGGAGCATGAGGTCTTCTTCAACCGCCGCCACCGCGGCGCGGACGGTGTCGTTTTGCGCTTCGAGATCGGGAGGCGTCGACACGATATGGCCGATCCACTGGGTGAGCAGGGGTTTGATCGCAGGATCGGTTCGAATGGTTTCCACCGCATCGGCGGCTGCCGTTTCAAAGGGGCCAGCGGGGCAGTCCAAAAGATAAGTCTCCGACCCCGCTTCCAACCTCACGCAGGCTTCCCAATAATATTGCTGCGTGCGCGCCGGAATAAGTTGCCGAACCCTGTCGCGGTAAGCAGGAAGTCCAGCAAGGGGGCGGTAAATCGATTTGTTGTGCGCGAGGTAGATTTCGACGGCGTCGATGACCGTTCGCGAGCGCGGGAGGTTTTGTCTGCGCATCTCTTCATAGGTGCTGGGGTTTCGATCAATGGCCTGCCACTGGGAGGCATGATAGAAATCAACGAGAATAGGCCAGCAATTATCGGTACACCGCTCGCCTGACTCGATAAAGTCCAAGGAGCGTAACCCGGCGTCGCGGGCTTGCATGAAAGAATTGCGTTGTGCATCGGTCAGGCGGATCGAGCTTTCCAATTCGCGCTTGAGTTCAACGAGCAACGCAGTCTCATGGTCATAGAGACTTCGTTCGTCGTTCCAGTTCGAAACCTGGATACCCATGAACACACCAATCACGACAATGACGAAATCAATACCAACAGCAAACCAATTCTGTTCACGGATGTGTTGTGTGAGGCGGCGGAGGATCATGATGGACCTCTCTTAGAGGGCTGCAAGTTTCGCTCGCAGCGTTTGGAAATCGTCTGGCGGCTCGGCGTCGAACCGCATGGTATCGGTCGTGATCGGATGCGCAAAGCCCAAGACTGCGGCATGCAGGGCCTGGCGTTTGAACGCGCGGACGCCTTCGCGGGCGGCGACGGTGATCTCATCATCACCGCCGAGACCAGCGACGCCTGATTTGCCATAAAGCCTGTCGCCGATGAGCGGGTGGCCTGTAGTGGAAAGATGCACCCGGATCTGATGTGTCCGTCCTGTTTCCAAGGTGCATTGGATCAGGCTCGCGATTGGCTCGCCTGCGACCTTGCCGCGGCCGGTGCCGTAGGCTTCGAGGCGCCTATAGTGCGTCACCGCTTCGCGGGCGTCGGGGCGCTCAAAGCTCCAATCGGCCTCCCGCTTGAGGCGGTCCTTGGTCGAGCGAGCGATGGGGATATCGATGGTGCCGGATGCTGGCCGTGGATCGCCATGGCACAGCGCAAGATAGCTGCGCTCAATGTCGTGCACAGAGAAAAGCCGCCGAAGGCCGCGATGCGCATCATCGTGCTTGGCCACCACCATCACGCCGGAGGTGTCCTTATCGAGCCGGTGAACGATCCCCGGCCGCGCCACCCCGCCAATGCCGGAGAGACTATCGCGGCAGTGGTGGAGGAGGGCGTTGACCAGCGTCCCTGTCCAATTGCCCGCCGCGGGATGCACCACGAGCCCCGCTGGCTTGTTGAGGACCACCAGGTGCTCATCTTCGAAGAGGATCTCGAGCGGGATGTCTTCGGGCTCGGGGTTCGCCTCTTTGACCGGAGGCGGCACGAGCGAGATGGTCTCGCCTTCGATCACCTTGTGGGTGGGGTCGGTCATGGCCTCATCGGCGATCGTAAGGGCGCCCTCTTTGATCAGCGCTTTGATTTGGGTCCGCGAGTGTCCGGTCCGCTCGGCCAGCCAGCGGTCAATGCGCTCGCCGGCGCCTTCGGTCACGGTGATGATGATGGGATCTTGCACAAACGAGGCGGTGCAAACTTTGAGCGTTTCTGTCAAATGCTGCGCGTTATGATCGATCCAACTCCCCCCGTGCCGAGCCATGCTGCCGCCAAAGGCCTCGCCCTCGGCCTTGGTGTTTTGCTGCTTGGCGGCACCGCGCTTTTAATCACGCTTCTCATCACACGGGGTCCGAGTGGCCCCGCGGCCAAGGACACGATAGATATTGCCATCGCTGAAGGGGAGCGGATTGACGACGTGGCGCTGGAAGGCGGGCAGGCCCTTCTGTTGATCGAAAACGAGAGAGGGGCGCAGCGTCTTCTGCTCCTGGACCTTACAACCGGTGAGGGTGTCTCCCTGTGGGACGAAACCAACTGAACGAAACGTAATCGAGCGTCTCAGCGCGGGCCCTTTTTTCAGCTACAGCCGCGCGCCATCTAACGCTCAAGAGGTTGCTTCGCGACCTTAGGCGGGGTGCCGCTCCCCTCGTTCCCCCTCGAAGGTACCCCGCCGCTTTTCATCTTACACCGCTTCCGCCGCTGGCCTTTCCGCACGCTGACGTATCACAGCATCCGCTGCGAAAAGAGCGGCCGCAATCCAGATCATGGTAAAACAGAGCTGATGGGCTCTTGTGAACGGCTCACCATCAATCAGGCCAATGATGAACTGGAGGGTCGGCCCAATGAACTGAAGAAACCCGATGGTTGAAAGGGGTAGCCGCCTTGCGCCGATCGCGAACATTAAAAGCGGCAGCACGGTGATCGGTCCCGCGGCGATCAACAGCAAGGTGATCTCCGATCC
Source organism: Pseudomonadota bacterium (assembly GCA_039033795.1). Taxonomy (GTDB): domain Bacteria; phylum Pseudomonadota; class Alphaproteobacteria; order Caulobacterales; family Parvularculaceae; genus Parvularcula. Next base: position 10,558 of record JBCCBY010000060.1, read on the forward strand.
TGTCCCAAAAGCTGCCTGACCTTGAGGGCCAAAGACCACAAGGTAGACAAGCGCGATCGGTGCCAAGAACAAGGTCTCAAAAAACAGACCAGGCATCGCGCCCACCGGGGTCATCTTCCTGATATAGCCATAGGCGGTAAAAGTGGCGGCCAGAGCGAGGGAGACGAGAGGGAAGGTGCCCCCATAGAGTGTCAGGACCAAAACCCCGACCGCTGCAAGCCCGACCGCTAACTTCTGCAGGGTGCCGAGTTTCTCACCGAGGAAAACCACGCCCACAAGGACGTAAATCAAAGGGTTGATGTAATAGCCCAGCGACGCTTCAAAAATCTGCTGGTTTTGGACCGCGGCGATGTAAATCAGCCAATTCAGAGCAATGATAAAAGACGACCGCATCAGGGCGACGAGCACTTTTCGATTGCCCAGTGTTTCCCGAATGTCCGCCCATTGCTTCCGTACAGCGATGATCAGTGCACAAAACGGAACAGACCATAAGACTCTGTGGACGAGCACCTCATCGGGTCCCACGCCGCGAAGGGCGATGAGATAAATGGGCAGTAGCCCCCACATCGTATAGGCGGCCACCGACGCAAGAACGCCCGTACGAGCATCGCCCTGGGAGATCGTTGCCGGTTCTATGATTTGCTTGCTCATCGGCCGCCCCTAGCAGCACGCAAGGGGCTCTGCACGCGCAGATCGAGCACCGAATTCGGGCCCACTTGGACAAGTGACGTTCTTCGAAGCGTTGACGGAGGGTGTCGCTGCTCGATAGGGCGCCTTATCGTCTTGCACGAAGGATCAGGCCCATGGCGACGACGCTTCCTCAACTCACCCCGCAAGAAGCGGTGATTTATCTTATGATTATGGCGTCGGCCTCCGATGGCTCGATCCATGATGCTGAACTCCGGGCCATCGGCCGCGTGGTTCGTTCGTTTCCGCTCTTTGATGCTGAGGACGAGCAAGAACTGACCGGCCATTCCGACAGGGCGGCGCAATTGATGGCGTCTGATGGAGGTCTCCACAAAGTGATCGATGCGGCCAAGGCCGCCTTGCCAAGCCATTTGGTGGAAACTGCTTACGCGGCGGTGGTTGATGTGGTGACCGCTGATGAGGCGCTCAATCCAGAAGAGATCCGCATTCTCGAAATCATCCGCGATGGGCTGAGCGTTGGCGATGACGGCGCCGCGGCGATCGAACATGCTGCTCGCGCGCGGCATATGACCATCGAAGCCCCTCTTTAAAAAGATGCCATGTGCCCAGCCCCTATCGCTGGCGATCCTCACCATCGAGCCTGACTGCGCCTCGACCCGGCGCCTCGTTGCTGCGGCCAAGGCACGCGGTCACCACGTCGATCTCATCAACACAATGGATTGCTCCTTGCACGTCGAGGGCTCGACACTCTCCATCGAGCACGGCGGAGCGCGCTTGCCTCGCTACGACGCGATCATTCCGCGAATAGGGGCGGCGATGACATCGCATGGCTGCGCTGTCGTCCGGCAACTTGAAGCGATCGGTGTTCCGTGCCTTGCGAGCGCTGATGCTATCCTCTCAAGCCGCGACAAGCGCCAAGCCCATCAGCTCTTTTGCGCTGCGGGCATTCCGACGCCAAAGACCTCATTCTTCTGTGTGCCGAGAGACATCCAAGACGTGTTGACCAGCTCCGGCCCGCTGCCTCTCGTCATCAAGCCTCTTCAGTCGAGCCAAGGTTATGGAGTCGAGAAGGTGGAAACAACGGAGGATCTCCACCGCATTGTCGATCTTTATATCCGTCAGCAGAAGGATTTTCTTGTCCAGACGTTTATCGACGAAGCCGGTGGCCGAGACTTGCGATGCGTGGTGCTTGGTGACCGCGTGGTGGCGGCGATCACACGCACGGCGGCACCTGGTGATTTCCGCTCAAACCTTCATCCGGGCGGCCACGCGCAGGCAGCAAAGGTTTCAGATCGAGAGCGCGCGCTTGCGCAGCGCGCGGCCAGTGCCGTCGGTCTGTCCTTTGCGGGTGTCGATATTCTCCGTGGTCGCGATGGACCGGTCGTTCTTGAGGTGAATTCCAGTCCGGGTCTTGAAGGGATTGAACGCGCAACAGCGTTTGATCTTGCCGACCAAGTGATAAGGCATGTCGAAAGCAAGATCGCACCCCGTGCGTGCGCTGGGACAGCGGCGTAAGTGCAATCCATCATGCTTCAAAAACTTGCCACCCAAGCCCTCACCGTGTTGCCGCCCGAAGCGGCGCATCGCGCCACCATTGAACTCCTCAAATCACCCTTTGTGCCGACGGTTGCAGCGGGGGGTGATCCGGCGCTCAGAATATCGCTGGCGGGCATGGCGCTGCCCAATCCCATCGGTATGGCCGCCGGGTTTGATAAGAATGCGGAAGTTCCTGCGGCGCTCCTGAGGCTTGGTTTTGGTTTTGTTGAGGTGGGCGCCGTCACCCCTCGTCCGCAGCCTGGCAATCCGAGCCCGCGAGTCTTTCGTCTGCGGAAGGATGCTGCGGTGATCAACCGCTATGGCTTCAACAATGATGGCCTGCGGAAGATCGGTCAGCGGCTTCAAGCGCAGTCCGTTAAGCCAGGGATTGTCGGGATCAATCTGGGAGCGAACAAAGACTCCGATGACCGGATCCAAGACTATGTGGAAAGCCTTCAGGCGCT
>JBCCBY010000061.1:0-13032 GCA_039033795.1 Pseudomonadota bacterium
ACCTTTTCAGAGGGGCTATCGCCGCGCTTGAGATGCGGAAACCGCACCTCAAGCGCCTTGTTCTCTGCACGGAGCGCATCATACTCGGCATCGGTCATGATGGGATCGGCGTCGTCATAGGCCCGATCCGCGTTGGCCATGGTCTCAGCGATGACTTTGAGACGGGCCTTCGCCGCCTTTTCGGTCAGCATTTTACCCGTCACTATGCCGCCTCACCGCGAATGTCGGCACCTTCAGCGAGGAGCTTACGCGATGCTGCTCGAGCCTCCTCTGTCACAACCGCGCCCGATAGCATGCGCGCGATTTCTTCGATCCGGTCAGCATCGGAGAGCGCGCGAACATCAGTTCGGACCTTCGTTTTCCCCGATTTGGCCACGCGGAAATGTGCTCGCGCACGAGCAGCAACTTGCGGAGAATGGGTAACAACCAAGGTTTGGGCGTCCGCGGCTATCTTGGACAGGCGTTCGCCGATGGCATCGGCGACTGCGCCGCCGACACCGCTGTCAACTTCATCGAACACGATCACTGATTTTTCGTCCTTCGCTGACAGCACTGTCTTCAGCGCCAAGACGAAACGTGACAACTCACCGCCCGACGCTATCACCTTAAGAGGGCCAAAGGGTGCGCCCGGGTTGGTCGAGACTTCAAACGATACCCTGTCTATTCCATCCGGCGACAGATGGTTTTTGTCTGGTTCGACAACCACCTGGAACTTTGCCTTATCGAGCTTAAGCGGCGCCAGCTCCGACATCACGGCTTTAGCAAACCGGCCACCAGCTTTTTTTCGACGAGCAGAGAGATCCTCAGCAGCCGTGAGATAGGCCAACATCTTCTGGCTTTCCTCGCGACGAAGAGCATCGAAGCGCGCTTCGCCCTCATCGAGCGAGGAGAGTTGATGCTCCACCTCTTCGCGATAAGCATGCAGAGAGTCTGGTGCTCGGCCGTACTTCCGGCCAGCGGCGCGAAGAGCAAACAGGCGTTCCTCGGCCGCTTCAAGCGCCGCTTCATCGCGAACGAACGCTTCTGCGGCCTCAAGAAGCGCCCCTCTCGCCTCCGCGAACTCGCTCAAGGCCGCGTCGAGACGTTGCGTTGCACGACGCAAGGGCTCGGCAGCATCTGACCCCAACCGATCTGCTGCGCGGTCGATCCGCGCCGCTGCGCCCGAAACCTTCGATTCCAGTCCATCGTCCCCTAAGGCTGCGATGGCCGCGGAGAGATCTTCTGACACTTTCTCCGCCGCCATGAGATAAGCACGCCGATCGGCCAACTCACCCTCCTCACCGGGCTGGGGGTTTAAGGTTTCAAGTTCTCCAGCAACATGGCGAAGATAATCTGCCTCCCGCTCCGCTGCCGCTTGCTGCGACACACGGGCGTCGATTTCCGCCCGCACCACCCGCAGAGCATCGTAGCAGGAAGCGACATCAGCGAGCCTCTTTTTAAGGCCAGCAAAGTCATCCAGCAGCGATCGGTGTGCTGATTGATCGAGAAACCCCTGGCTTTCGTGTTGACCGTGGACTTCGATAAGGCTTTCGCCAACGCGCCGAAGTGTTCCAACCGGCACTGTTTGGTCATTGATGAATGCACGCGATTTCCCATCAGCGCTTTGCACACGGCGTAAAATGACCAGGTCTTCATCATTTGGCACGCCCGCTTCTGCCAACAGCGGCCACACCGGATGATGTGCCGACGCCTCGAAAACAGCCTGAACCACACCGCGCTCAGCGCCCTGCCGCACAAGGCCCTTGTCCGCTTTGCCGCCCGTTGCGAGACCCAGACTATCAAGAAGAATGGACTTACCGGCACCGGTTTCACCGGTCAGTGCGCTCAACCCGCCACCGAGCTGCAGCGTCAGCCTGTCAATCAGCACGATATCTTGGATGGTGAGTTCAATCAGCATGGTCCGCTGGATTTTGATCGAAGCCCGCCGTCGGTCAAGCTCAGCGCTCAGGGGCTTCAGTCATGGGGCGAACACAGCACCATCATTCCAGGTTGGCGCCTCAGGTGCATCAGCGATTCGGCGGACCAGGTCCTCCGCCAGATGGGAAAAACGAGCGGCATCGTGCCATCGGATGGGCAAATGCACATCATCGCTCGGTTTATGGTAATGCTCGTCCATGAAGGCGTTAAAGCCTTCCTGGCCATCACCAGACATGCCGTTAAAGAGGAAAACAGAAGGAACGCCGCGCTGCACAAAGCGATAATGATCAGACCGGACGAATAGGGACATGCCAGGCACGGGATCTGGCGTCGCGACCACACCAAAACGGGCAGCGGCAACATCGAGAGGATCTTTTAAGGACGAATACTCGACACCGAAGCCAATGACATCCGTAAACGGATAAGTCATCACTGGCATATCAATATTCACATTCGCCACCGCCCGATACCCCAACATATCGATCGTCTCGGCAAGGTGTTGTGAGCCCAAGAGACCAAACTCTTCCGCCGTTACAGCTGCAAAGATCACTGTCCGTTCGGCACCGCCACTGGACACAAGGTTCTTGGCAACTTCCATCAACACCGCAACACCGAGAGCATTATCAAGCGCACCGTTAAACGTGTTGTCTTCCCGCGCGCCCTCCCGAAGATCGAAGTAAGCCAAGCGATGTGTACCAAGATGATCAAGATGGGCAGTGACGATCACCGCCTCACCTTCGAGCAGGGGGTTCTGGCCGGGAAGAACACCCACAATATTGTAGGCGTCGAGACGCTCAGCTGTGGCACTGACGGTCAAATCAGCGATGACACCAAGTGGAAGGCTGCTGCTGATGCCTCGATCAGCGCTATCAATGACGGTCGTCCCATCTTGACCAGCCGCGCCGATCAACTCAACCAACAGCTCATAGCTGATCGCTGCTGTCGGAACAGCTTCATCAGCCCGCGTTTCAATAACAAGACCCTCATGCCGGCCTCTTCTGCGGAGGCGCGTCAGGCGACTTAACGATCGTGGAGACGCGTCCGCAAAGACGACACCAATGGCTCCGCGGCGAACAGCGGCCATCCGCTTGGTATCAAGGCGTTGCAAGTGAAGCCGTGCCGCGGGATCTTTAACCGCTGGCACACCAGCGAGCATGACGGCGATCTTCCCTTCTAGATCGATGTTGGCATAATCGTCGTAACCTTGAGGATTTGCCGACATTCCGTGTCCCGCAAAAACAAGCTCACCTGACGCGGTCTGCCGCCCATCAGACCCTAGATTGGAGATGGGCGCAAAGAACGAAACGTCCTTATCCAATTCGAGTGGACGCGGCGACCCTTGAACAATCAAGTTCATTTCGCCCGATACGCTGGCTCGTTCAACCGTATAAAGAGGTATATTCTGGCGATAACCCTGATCAACGGGAATGAGCCCGACGCTCGCAAAGTCTTGTGCAACATAGTTTGCCGCGAGGGCAAATCCCTCAGTGGCCGTTTCACGACCGGCGAAGCGATCAGAAGCGAGCTCCGTTACATGCTGTTCAAGCGCCCGGGCTGTGCTGGACACCGAGACGCTCGGCGGCTTGTCGATTTGTGCACAGGCACTGAGCAACAGCGCCGCGACCATAAGAAGAGGCTGCACAACACGGGGCCCACTCTTCCAAGACATAAGCATTCTGCGACGCACCACAGCATCGGTCTCCATCATCGTCAGAACATAGCCTCGACAAAACGGGCGGAGCAAACGATTGACGCCGCGACCACAGGTCCCCTCGTCGGCCGACACGGACGAGCTATTTCTGAGGGTCTGGTGACATCATGAAACGCGGCGGCAAAACAGTGACGAAAGATAACCTTCCGCAGAAACTCTGCAAGAGCTGCGGACGTCCCTTCACCTGGCGGAAAAAATGGTCGCAGAATTGGGACAGTGTCCTTTATTGCTCCAATCGCTGCCGCCGCGAACGGTAGAGGAGAAGGACCATGACGCGTTTTCCGCACGATATGCGTGTCGCCGTTTGGGGGGCTTCAGGTGGAATTGGACAGGCTTTTCTTGACGAGCTTGCGCGCGATGAGGGGGTCGCCGAGATTGTCGCTCTGTCTCGGCAGACGATTGATGCCAAGGGAAAAATACGTGGACTGACCTATAACAGTGCAGACGCGGAAGCGATCAACCAGGCCGCCCAAGAGGCGGCGGATGGCAGACCGCTGCACCTGGTGCTCGTCGCAACGGGCACCTTGCACAGCGCGACGTATCAACCGGAAAAGGCGCTGCGCCAGCTTGAACCTGATGCTTTTCTCGATGTGATGCGAATCAATGCTCTCCTCCCGGCACTGATTGCTCAGGCATCGGTGCGCCATCTTGACAAAAGTCGCAGTGTTTTCGCTGCTCTTTCGGCGCGCGTTGGCAGCATCTCGGACAATCGCCTGGGCGGTTGGCACAGCTATCGCGCGTCGAAAGCGGCCCTTAACATGCTGCTGCGCAATATCGCCATTGAAACAGCTTGGCGAAACAAAGGCGCCATCATTATCGGTCTTCATCCCGGTACGGTTGATACACCCCTCTCTGATCCTTTCCAAGGCAATGTTCCTCAAGGAAAACTGTTCGAGCCTGCATTTTCTGCCGAAAAAATGCTGAACGTCATCGATGAGCTAACACCAGAACAAAGTGGTCTGTGTTTTGACTATGCGGGGAAAGTCATCCCGTTTTAGCGAGGCCAATCGAACATGAGGATCAGAGGCGCGGTGCCTAACACCCAGCATACGGCGCACAGGCTGCACCACCAGGGCCGCGCTCGTCCGAATAGCCATAATACCAGCCATCTTTGACCATCACCGCATGCGCTGACGCGTGCCAGTCAAACGGCACGACAGCATGGCCCTTCGCCTCAAGGGCCTGGACTGTATCCTCGGCGATCGACGGCCCATAAAGAACTTGATCTGGTTTCCATTGGTGATGGATTCGGGGCGCGGAGATCGCCTCACCCACGTTCATTTGGTGATCGATCACATGACGGATAATATGATAGACAGCGGTGATGATCCGACTTCCGCCCTGTGCTCCTACAGAAAGAAATGGCTCCCCGTCTTTTAAAACGAGCGTTGGCGTCATCGAACTCAATGGTCGCTTACCTGGTACGATCGCGTTGCGTTCTCCCATCACCAGTCCGTAGGCGTTGGGGATGCCAGGCTTTGCTGCAAAGTCATCCATCTCATTGTTCATGACGATCCCTGTTCCCGGAACCACAACACCTGACCCAAAAGATAGGTTGAGCGTGTACGTATTGGCGACCATGTTGCCATCCTTGTCGATGACAGAGAAATGGGTCGTCTGTCCCCCTTCCGCAGGCTCTTCAACGCCATTAAAAATATCGTCGGACCGATCAGCGCGGTCAGGCTTAATCGTCGATGTCCGGGTTGCTGCATAATCAGGCGAGAGCAACACCTCCGATGGCATGTCAATAAAATCTGTGTCGCCCATTAGTTCTGCTCGATCAGCATACGCCCGGCGCATAATCTCAATCAGGACATGCAGACTTTCTGCATCAGAACCGTTGGATGGTACGAGGTCTTGCACGGCCAACATATTGAGCATCTGGATCAACAAGATCCCGCCAGAACTCGGCGGCGGAAACGATATGATGTCATGGCCGCGATAATTGCCGATGACCGGGGCGCGCTCCACAACGCGATAACGCGCAAGGTCCTCACGCGTGATCAGGCCGCCATGGGCCGCCATGTCATCGACGATCGCGTCTGCGACCCAACCCTTGTAGAAACCGTCGGTGCCGTGACGACGAATTGCTCGCAAAACCTTCGCCAGCTCTGGGCGACGCCACGTCTCTCCCGGTGCATAGCCTATGCCTCCGGATTTAAAGAATTCCTCCCGCGCCGATGGATAGCGTTCCAGAACGTCTCGGTACTCCTCAATGGTCGCGGCGGTGAAATAGTGCATCGCATGACCCCGCCTCGCCAAACGGATCGCGGGGTTGATGACCCGGTGAAAGGGCAGCACACCGAATTTTTTGTGGGCATGAAGAAGACCTGCAACCGTGCCCGGCACTCCTGATGCCTTATGGGTGTAATAGATCGTGTCTTCGTCAACCTCGCCGTCGCCACCGAGATACATGTCACGAGAGGCGGCCGCCGGCGCGGTTTCACGGTAGTCAATCGCAATGGTCTCGCCGGTTTCGTGCATCCGCACCAACATGAAGCCGCCGCCGCCAAGATTGCCCGCCTGCGGATGGGTCACAGCAAGAGCGAACCCCACGGCCACCGCTGCGTCGACAGCATTGCCGCCGGCCTCCAGGATGTCGGCACCGACCTGTGCAGCGATTTTTTCTTGGGCCGCCACCATGCCGTGTTGACCCGCATTCGGGTGATAGACCGCCGTTGGTAACGAAGGGGTCGGTCGCGTCCCATCCTTGTCCCCGGCCAACGCCTGCGGAGCGGCGAACATGAGGACGGCCGCGGAAAAAATGGTCGTGAACAGTTTCATGGGAAAAGGCCCCTCGCCGCCGGATCGCCTTAGACGGCCTTTGACGTTTCTCAAAGAGCGAAGCCCCGCCCAAAGGGCCTGAGCGGGGTCGCGCTTAACGGCAGCAACGCCTAGGGTTGCCGAATGTGTGGGCGATTTTCTCAAGAGGCAACGTGGCAGGAGTTGCGGGATCACTATGCCCTCATCCCCACCCAACCAGCGCTTAGTCTCGCAGCGCGCTACAACATCGGACCGTGGCAACAAGCCACCATTGTGAGGGCCCATGAGCAAGGACGGGAGGCGGTGGCGGCGGTGTTTGATCTCGTTCCCTCCCATTGGAAACGTCCGCGAAAGGAGAAAAAATTCTCGACCTTCAACGCCAAATCCGAAACGGTGACCACGTTGCGTTCGTTCAAGGATGCGTGGGCCCAGGGACAGCGCGCTGTTCTCCCAGTTGACGGTTTCTACGAATGGCCTCGACCCAAGCGCCCAAGCACCCCGCCCTTCTACGTCACAGCGTCCGACGGCGCGCGCCTGCAGCTCGCGGCGCTCTGGTCCACATGGTTCAATCCGCTGACAAAGCAAATCGAAGAGACCTTCGCGGTGCTCACCTGCCCGCCCAACGCGGATATGGCCAGCGTACCGCACCACCGCTCTCCTGTGGTGATCGCAGATGACGAGACAGAGACTTGGTTGACGTCCAGTCCAGACGATGCGCTAACACTCCTCGTCCCGCCGCGAGACGGCGCCTTTCATCTGACCCGCGTGACAACGTACACAAACAAAATTGGTCATGAAGGGCGCAAATGCATCGAAGGGCCCAATACACTGTTTTGAGACGAAACGGCCATTAGTGAGGCCGCCAAACCCGTCCTTACACCGACTTACAGCAAACCAAACACGCGAAAAAAGAAATTGTGTCAGAGGGGCGTGGTGCGCGTACCAAGGTTCGAACTTGGGACCCCTTCGATGTCAACGAAGTGCTCTACCACTGAGCTATACGCGCCGCTGCCGCTAGAGCGGGGACGCATAGCGGAGGCATAGCGGAGGCTCAAGCCTTCATTTTTCGTCTTGTGGTGGGCGATAGCGCATCAAACCCTCTTGCACTGTGCTGGCCACCAAACGCCCGTCGCGACTGAAGATTTGGCCACTTGAATGGCCTCGAGAACCAGCAGACCAGCCCGAGCGCATGGTGTGGAGATGCCATTCTCCCATATCAACGGGTGCATGAAACCAGACGGCGTGGTCGATGCTGGCTGACCGAACCCCGGAGTCAGACCAGTGCACCCCGTGCGGCAGCATCGCGGTTCCAAGCAATGAAAAGTCTGATGAATACGCAAGGATCGCCCGATGAACACCCTGTTCCTCCGGCGGCTGACCGTTAAATCGGAACCAGACATGTTGCTTCGGCTCAGCGACTTCGCCGCTAAAAACCTTGATCGAGGTGCGCTTGAGATCGACGCCGCGCGGGCGCCGCATAAACCACCTAAAACCATCAGGCAGATGGGTTAGCTCATCGGCAAGCTCTGCATCGGTCTTCAATTCCTCTGGTAGCGGAACATCTGGCATAGCATCTTGATGGCTCAAACCCTCCTCCTCCATATGAAAGGAAGTGATCATGTTGAGAATGGTTTCGCCATTTTGTTGTGCGATCACGCGGCGGTTTGAAAAACTCCCGCCGTCGCGGTCGCGCTCCACGCGGTAAATAATGGGAAGCGCATCGTTCCCGGCCCGGACGAAATAAGCATGGAGAGAATGCACCGAACGGTCATGAGGAACCGTGCGTTCCGCGGCCGCGAGCGCTTGACCAATCACCTGGCCCCCGAAAACGCGCCCGCGCGCCTCCGGATCTCGTGCGCCGCGGTAGAGATTGATATCGATCGTCTCAAGCTCAAAGAGCGAAAGCATCGTTTCTGCTGGGCTCTTTTGAGCCAAAGAAGGGTCATTGAGGTTATCCATCCCTCGCCCTTAGCGGATGCACAAGTCCGCTTGCCAGACCCCGGATCAAACGACGTGGCAGAACGCGTGCCAATCGCACGAAAGCGTTGCAAGTGCTGGCTGGGTATGCCTTTTTTCTTTGTGGGTCATACACTTGCTCGTCTCGAGCATTATAAAGTGTGCCGTCATGGTGATCACCTGGTCATCCGGCATCGATGAGGAAAGCAACGGCGAGGCCATCGGTGGTGTCATAAGGCGTGGACGATCCTGATGGCAGGACACGGCAAAAGCTCGCCACCCATTCTGTTGAAAGCCTGTGTTTTTGAGGTGCGACAACCAACACTGATGGGCTGGTCAAACAGCTATTGAAAAATCATTCAATATGACGTATGTCCTTCTTGAATGATTTTTCGATAAGACTGGAGCGTCGCCGTGAACGTGCTATCCCGTTCGATAGAACTTGAACCAAGAAACGAGCACTTCCATTTCGAGACGGTCGATCGCCGTGACTGGCACGGGGGAGACCCTGTCAAAACGATCTTTTTCAATGCACTCTCGGTCACTTTCCCTGAGGGAGAGAAGTTCTTTATGGAGAGCGTCAAAGCGTATCGTGACAAAATCGACGATCCGGTGCTGCGCCAACAGATCAAGGGCTTTGTCACCCAAGAGGCGATGCACACGCGGGAGCATGTCCGCTACAACAAAGAGCTCGACGCACAAGGATACAGCGCCACGGACCTCCACCTCGAGGTGCGCAGCGTGCTTGCTTGGACCCGCCGCGTTTTAGGGCCTTATCGCCGTCTCAATGCAACCTGCGCGCTTGAGCATTTTACCGCCATGCTGGCCGATCAATTGATGAGCGATCCTGCCTATCTTGAAGGGGCCGATGAGGTTTATCGAAAGGTGTGGCTGTGGCATTCCGTCGAGGAAGCCGAACACAAAGGCGTGGCCTTCGATACGCTGAAGGCGGTTGCGACCAAGAACACCTACTTCATCCGCTGCCGGACGATGATCGCGGTTTCGATCTTGTTCAATTACTTCCTTTTGCGGCATATCTTCGTGATGATGAAGGATGTTGGTTTGTCGAGGTCACCCAAGGCTTGGGGCCAGCTCGCCTGGTTCCTGCTGGGAAAACCTGGTTTGTTCCGCCGGATCTTTCTTCCCTGGCTGGCCTATTTCAAACCAGGCTTCCACCCATGGGAACACGATAACCGCCGCAAACTCGCAGAGACGGAAAAGGCCGTGCTTGGTGCGTCCCCCGTCTCCGCCAACGCCTTTGCCGCTGAGTAGCTGAAGTCCCCAAACCAAAGTCGTTGCTTCGAGGTCGAGCGGCCACGTTTCCCTATCTCTCGCCCGATCAAGAGGGAAAGCAGATAGGCTCTGGCTGCGGGAGACACGGCGACCGCAAAACCGTCGGAGGACGCCGGGCGAGGACCACGTTGAGGGTCTTGAACCAGTCGAGGCGTGTTTGTGACCTTTGGCCCGGACGGGCGTGCCGCCATCAAATGTGGATCACCGTTTCGGCAGCGTCTCTGCCATCAAAGGCGCTCCCACATCTGGGGTCAGCACTGTCAGATGCTCTTTCAAACGCGCGGAACGGACAGCCTCCTATTCGGATCGAAGCGGCTGGCACTGGCGTGGGAAACGCGCTGATCAGTTGTGTTCCAGGGCGATGGCGACGATGAAGACGCACGCCTGATACCGGCTGTCGCATCGGCCGAGCCAGCGCATGCCTGTTTCTCGAACGCATGGTGCGTTGAGCCAACGTCCCCACCTGAGTACAGTGTACTAAGAAAGATAATTAATTGCATGAGAAACGGTTCCGGGGCACAATGGATGACGACCAACCACCCAGTTTGGCGCGTTGGCGTCTTGATCGCCTGGCGCCGACACCGCGCAGTTTTGGGCTGAAGTCGATCACGTAATCCTTGGGAAAAGTGGAGGTAAAACGTGGAGGGACGCTCGCAAACATCACTCATGGGGATGTCGATCACGTTATTGTTGGGCAGCATCAGCCGCGCGCCTCATCATTGTTTGAACCGAATGATCGACCATTGGACAGACCCGACGCGGGTTCAGTTAATCGCGTTTACGATCAAGTCATCCGTTTGGAAACGATCGCTCCGCCACCGCAACACCGCCTCAGCTCACATATAGTTTTCCTCTTGATACCGATGATATCGGTTTCTTCGACAACAGATCAAGGGCTTCCATGAACCAACCAAGCATGACGACGTTAAAGGCTGAAGACGGGTGACGACCGTGTGGAGACCTGATAGCTGGCCCACAGCGCTCAACCGCACGGTTCGTCTCGCTGTCGGTATCATCGGCGGTTTTTTGACGTCACAGAGCTTGATCGCGCTGAGTGGTGTTTTCCTGTCGCGCTTGGGGCTACCACCCGGTGATGCAGCCAGCATCGCGTTGATATTCGGTATCGTGCTCTTTGTTGGTCTTGCTGTTTGGATTGCGTCAACCCGCCGCTTGCTGATGGTTACGGCGTCGATGATGATAGGGACAGCAATAGCAAGCTATGCTGCTCCCGCTCTTGCGTTGACTTGAGGCATTGATATGCGCATCACAGACGAGTTTCGCAAATCAATGAATTGGCTTCATACCTGGACCGGCATTGCCGTATCCGGTGTGTTGTTTGTGGTTTTCTGGATGGGAACCCTCACGGTCTTTCACCTTGAAATCAACAAATGGATGCAGCCTGAAATTCGAGACATCGTGTCCATTGACGGACCGATGGATCCGGTCGTCATACCGTTGATCAACGAGGCAGAGTTTGGTCCACAGGAGCAAGTCTTTTTCTCCCGGCCAAGCGCACGCACACCGCTTATTCGGTATAGACGCTTTGGTGGTGAAGAAAGAACCAACACGTATCTCCATCCCGCAACAGGGGAGGAAGTGACCCTTACAGACACTCTGGGGGCGTCTGGATTTTTTTATCCGTTCCACTACAGCTTACACATGCGATGGATTGGCATCGGCTATTGGATTGTTGGTCTTGCATCCATCGCTATGTTGGTGCTGACCGTTTCCGGTGTTTTCATTCATCGCAAAATCTTCCAAGACTTTTTCTCTTTCCGTCCCCAGAAAAATCTTCGGCGGTCGACACTCGACCTGCATAACATGACGGCACTGATCGCTTTGCCCTCACATATCCTTTTCCCGCTTTCGGGTATACTGATATTTGGACTTGTTTATGTGCCCGACGCCCTTTCGGTTCCTTTTGGAGGGGATCGCGCATCCTACACAGAAGCACGCGTGGGGTACTACGTCCCCGAACCCGAAGGTCGTCCGGGTGTGAAACCTCAGTCTTTGGATGCGTTCATTGAGCGGGCAGAGGCGGTTTGGATGGACCGGGATGGGCGAAGGGCGCGGGCTGACTTTGTTCGCGTTATTAACGCGGGAGACTCGAGCTCTACTGTCATGGTGCACCATAGTTTCGCGCCACGCCGAGTCGCGCGAGCCACGGGAAACATCAGCTTCGATACAGCGACTGGCATTCTAAAAAAGGACTTTCAGCCAGGGAACGGAAGACTTGCATCGTCGTGGCTCGAGGGTGCTCACTTCATGCGATATGACAACTGGCTTGTTCGATGGCTCTTTTTCTTTGCCGGTTTGAGTGGCTGCGCAATGATCGGGACAGGCATGTTGTTTTGGATGCGTACGCGAATCCGCCGGGGCTTTGAACCCCTCAGTGTACGGGTTATAAGAGCACTGACCGTGGGAATTGTTCTCGGCACCATTGCGTCGAGCGGCGCCTTTCTTGTTGCCAATAGACTTTTGCCTGCTGATGCAAGGGCGGCAGGGCTTGATCGCGCGGGTCTCGAAGTCGCTGCTTTTTTCACCGTCTGGATCGGAACGTTTCTGCATGCTGGTTTACGCGATAAGGCCGCTTGGAAAGATCAATGCATGTTGATCTCTGGCGTGGCCCTCCTCGCACCGATGCTCAACTGGTTGACCACGGATACTTTTTTAACCAGCGAGATGTTTGGCGGCAGCGCCGCTGTCGCAGGCACCGATTTCATCCTTTTGGCCACAGCAGCGGCCAGCGCCTTTGCCGCCCATCGTCTCAGCAGTCCTGAGCGCACTGCCAAAAGAAACACAGCAACTGTGCTGGCGTCTGAAGAACTTCATTGACACACTGATGATCAAAGCTTTGGCGCATGGCGTGCTCACGCCCGGCTGTATCGACCGGGGGTGACGCCATAGGTGCGAGAAAATGCCAAGGAAAATGCGCTCGTGCTCTCGTAACCGACCGTGTTTGCGGCATTGGCGACCGAAACTCCCGACAGCAGCAAAGAGAGAGCTTCCTGCAAGCGCACTTGTTGGCGCCAAACGTTGAAGCTCATACCTGTTTCGTACCGGAAATTCCTGGTAAAACAGCGCCTGCTCATCCCTGCAATGATGGCAAAATCATCAATTTTTCTGTTATCGGAAGGTTTTTCCAAAACCATGCTACAGACACGAAGAAGCCTAACATTGCGGGGCATGGGCGCAATATGAGAGATTTGTGGCGCGCTTGCGAGTTCAGTCAGTGTCAAATCAACCAGACTCGTGTTTCGGCGTTCCGAACTGGATGCGTAGCCAGTCTCGGAAATCTCAAGAATAAGGCTGCGCAACAGGCGGCCAATTTCGATGATGTGACACGTTGGTTCTCGACATGGAACCGCGGGATCAATATACAGTGTACGCAA
>JBCCBY010000062.1:0-12916 GCA_039033795.1 Pseudomonadota bacterium
CGGTGTGCTCGCCCGCGCCGAGTGTGCCGAGCGGCAGCGCCTCGTCAAAGGTTTGGCTCTCTTGATCGAAAGCAACCGTCCTGGTGGCTGCTCCGTCAACGGATAGTGTTAGCGAGACGAGCTTGGAACCGGTGGGATCAAAACTACCGCTGAGACGGGTGCCGTTCTCGATCGTATCACCATCGGCAAAACTCTCCAGCGAGAGGGTCGGCGCAACCGTATCAACGACGACGGAAATGGTCGCCGAACGCACATTGCCTTCAAGATCCGTGGCAGTGAAAGCGTAGGTGTGAAGACCATCAAAACTGTCATTGTTGGGAACATCGATCTCCACCGAGAAGAGACCAAACTGATCAAAGCTAACATCCTGGTCAGCACCGCCATCGATCGAGACGACAAAACTCTCAACACCCGACAAGTTGTCAACAACGCGGCCAGCGATCGTCAGATCATCACCGATAAAGAGACCCGCATCGTCCGGCGCGAGGGCATCCAAGGCATCAAGAAGCTCGCCATCGAGAAGAACCAGCGGCGCGAAATTGTCGACCTCTGTTCCAAGGACATCGAGCACTTCGCTCGCGACATCATCACCAAGGGTCAGGCCATCTTGGTTCGAAAACTCGTAGTGGATACCGCCGTAAATCCGGCTACGGCCTGCCTCCTCGGCCGCCTCATCAAAACTCGAATAGGAGCGGGTTACGCCAGGCAAGCCTCGGGAGGTCGCCTCAAACGCGAAATTATCTCCATAAAGATCAGTCAACACCGTCGCTGCTGCACCTGAGAAGGTGGAGTGACCCGAGACATATTCTGGGTGCGCAGGCGCGGTGATCAGCGGGCGCCAATCCTCATCCTGGACGGTAGCATCATTACCATCGGTGTCGGCTTCAGCAATCGCATCTTCAGGCCGCCAGAAACCGTAAGTGTACTTAGCGTCCCATGCAGCAATACCAGCATCAGCCATCGCAACATTCAGGGCAACAAGCGCCTTTGCGGAGGCAGCGGGCCCGCTGTCTTGCTCTTCAAGGATCTCTTGGAGGATCTCGTTCCATTGGCCGGGGCCGGAGCTTGTGCCCGCGCCATTTTTCCAAAACTGCGCGATCTCGGACTGGTCTTCCGTACGCGTTGTGCTGTCGGATTTGCCCAGCGATTGCACCTCAGCCACCGCTTCGGCGTATTCTTGGCTTGTTAAATCAGGCGGGCCATCGGGGCGGAACTGGTCCTGGCTGTCGAGAACGAAGGTATCGACCGTCGCCCACTGCGGATCAACAGGTTCACCAAAGAAGGGCCCCGTGCGATCCCAGTCCCCCGGCTCACTTCCCGGCGTGTAGGTTTCAAAATCGTCCCAACCGTCAGCGTTGCGTATGGCAACGACGATATCCCCCACCGCTTCGCCAAGAGCTTGGCCTTGATCAAAGCTGTCACCGGGATCGATGCCGTCGAGGGCATCATTGAGCGCTGTGGTGAAGGTAACGCTGTCATCCGGGAACAGATAGTTGAGGACCTCATAGGCGGCATAACCCACCGCGACATCCGTGGTCGCCGCATCGCCAACATCGAACGATCCATAAAAGGGCGTCGAGCCATCAATCGCGCTGACCGCATCGGACATGGCGATCGACACCATGGCAAGACCGCGCGATGCCTGGACCGCATTCATCGCGTTCGACGCGATGGCATCGAGCGCGACATCAAGCCAGAAGAGCACCGGATCGCCGGCGTCGCCTTCAACACGGCTGACCGAGAAACTGTCGGTGGCGATGTTGCCAGCTCGATCCGTCGCCAAGACGTCAAACTCGTTCTCGCCAAGACCCAGCGCCAAGCCATTCACCGTGAAGGTGTTCGCCGCACCGACGATGGATGCGCTGGCATCACCAACTTGGACCGATGCGCCTGCTTCTGATGTACCCGTGATATTGACGACAGCGTAGACCGTCTCGCCATCACCTATCTCTCCGCTATCGGAGGATTTCGATAGCTGGATCGTCGGCATGCCCGGCGCCGATGTGTCACGCGTGATGGTGAGGGACTCAACATCGGTGAGGCCCTCCGAGTCCGTCAATGTCAAGGTGGCAAGGTACGTGCCGTCCTCAACCGCCTCGCCCAGAAGGGTGGCGAGCTCATCCTCGGAGAGCGCAAAGCTGCCATCGTTGGCAATCTGATCGGTGATATCGAACTCTTCGCCATCAAGGGTGATGACCAGGCTGACGACGACACCGGGATTGGAGACGAAGCCGGTCAATCCCATGTCCTGGGAAACAGCATCATCATCCTCTCGGCCCGTGTCGTTGGCGAGCGCGAAACTCACGGTCGACCCTGCCTCGGGCAAGTTTTCGTCGATATCGGTGACAGTGACAGTCACGTCCTGGGTGACGGTCACCGTCCCATCATTGGCCGTCAGCTGGACCTCGTAGGTGTTGTCTCCATTCGCATCGGCTGGGGTCTCAAAATCAGGCGCAGAAACAAAGACCAGCCCATCGTCACCAAGCTCAAAGAAAGCTGCATCGGCACCGCCAGAAATCGAGACGCTGACATCATCGCCGTCGGGATCGGTCGCGGACGGATTAAGCCCTGTGGCCACCGTGTTCTCGGCAACCTCGATATTGCTGGCGGACGTGAAGCTCGGTGCCTCATTTGTGTCGTTGAGCGTAACGGAAACATTGACCGTGCTGGTCAGTTCACCGTCACTGATCTCGATGGCCACCTCATAGGTGCCATCACCATCCGTGTCCGTTGGACTTTCAAAATCAGGCGCGGCAATGAAAGCCAGCGTGCCGTTGTTCTCGTCGATGGTGAAGAGATCACCATCGCCGCCGTCAGCGATCGCGTAGCTAAGGGCAACACCCTCAGGATCCTCGCCGCCCGCTTCATAATCCGTCGCCGTGCTGTTCTCCGTCGCCGATCCCGTCGAACCCGACGTGACGGAGGGTGCTTCGTTGACGTCGCTTACCCGAACGGTGATGTCCTCAGTGGTGGACCGATCACCAACCGATGCCGTGACCGACAGTTGGTAGACATTATCGTCATCGGAGTCTGAAGGGGTCTCAAAATCAGGTGCGGTGTTGAAGCTGATCGCACCGGTTTCAGGATCGAGGCTGAAAAGCGCCGCATCAGGACCACCCAGGGTGAAGGTTGGATCACCGCCCTCGGAATCGATCGCGCTCACCGTTTGAACAACGGTCGTGTTCTCATCGATCGTGACATCATCGAGAACACTCAGCACCACCTCATCAATGCCGCCGTCGGTGACGTTGCCGCCGAACTCGGTTGGGTCGACGGTGTCCCCATCGCTCACGACCTCGACACTGCTTTCAAAGATGAACCCGTCGAGATCATCACCGCTGACCGAGCCGAGATCGAGGCTGCCGCTACCGCCGATCGCGGTGATCCCGGCATCGCTTAGGTCATCAATGGTTTCAGCTGAGAGCTCGACATTCTCGCCGATCTCCAAGAAAGCGATGCCTTCAAGATCCAGATCAGCGAGATCCACACTGCCCGACCCTGCCAAGCGAAGAACCGCAGAGCCTGTCCCTGTGATGACCTGGACACCGCCCGCACCCAGATCATCGGCATCGACGGTCGCATCTGAATTAAGGACAAGCCGCTCAATCCCCGTGAGCGTGACGTCGGTGAGATCAATCTCGCCATAGACAATAAGGGTGTCATCGCCCTCCCCGCCCACAAGGATCTCTCCAGCAGCGGCATCGCTCGTGCCCTGACCATTGAGGCGCATGAGGGAAAGGACGGACGATACATCGATGCCTTCACCACCTGAATTGGTGATGGCATCAGCGGTGTATTCATCCGCGTCCGTCTCGCCGACAAGCACGATGATATCGTCACCCGCACCTGCTTGAACGGTGTCTGCGCCTTGGCCCGTGAAGATTATGTCACGACCTGTGCCCGCAAAGACAATGTCGTCGCCTGCATCGGTGACAACACTGTCATCGCCAGCCTGCGCAGCAACGGTGATGTCTTCGTCCTGGGCTGAGAGGTCAATGGCATCATCGTCATCAGTACCCGCCACCGAGAAGCTGTCGACATCATTGACGGTCACGGTCACCGCCTGTGACGTCGTGGCCGTTCCGTCATTCGCCGAAATCGTGAGGCTATACTGATTATCGCCATCCGCGTCGGCGGGGTTCTCAAAGTCGGTCCGATCGACGAAACGGACAACACCGGTCGCTGTGTTGATCGTGAACAGCGAAGCGTCAGCACCCGACAAGGCGTAGGTCAGCGCATCGCCATCAGCATCCGTCGCGGACGCTATGAAGGCCGCAAAGCCCCCCTCATTGACGGAAAACGTCGTGACAGTCCCAAAGGCGGGCGCAGCGTTGGACGGCGTTGGATCCGCGCCAGAATCGTCATCATCATCATCAGTGGTGAGAAAATAAATCCCAAGGCCGCCAGCCGCGACAGCCCCAGCAATAGCGAATGGCAACCAATTGCGACCGTCCTCTTGCACCCCGTCGACAAAGAGAGGTCCATCCGAGCTTGGCCTATCAGCAGTCGCGCTGTCTGCCGCATAAAGACCTGCACTGACAGCAGCTTCCGATGCGATGAACAGCTGTCCGTCTTCATTGAGGGTGAACGCACCGGAATCGAGAAGCACCACCTCCCCCGATGTGGTCTCAACCTCGAGCAGTCCATCGTCGCGCAGTTCGTACCCGCTGAGGCCTGAGAGATCAGAGACGGCCAGTTCCGCCGGGAGCTCCGCCTCTAGCTCGGGTTCTGTGGCCATCGCCTCATCCGCGGGATCGGCCTCAGGGGTGTCAGCCTCCTCCTCGACGGCCGGGGCCTCTTCAGCAGCCACGGTCTCTGGCTCAGGGTCATCGCTCGCCACAGGATCGGGCGCGATGAGCCCTGCACTGGCGGCAGCATCCGGGGCAATCAAGAGATCGCCCGCAGCAGTTAAGATGAACGCACCGGAATCGAGGAGCACCACCTCCCCCGATGTCGTTTCCACCTTGAGGAGGCCATCGCTGCGGAGTTCATGCCTCGCAAGACCCGGCAGATCAGAGGCCGCAACAAAGTCCGATGTCGCCGCATCCTGGCCAGCGAGCGCCTTATCAATCAGCAATGCCGAAATCGATGTGGACGAAATCAGCGCCGCTTTAGCGGCACGGCGTTTCCGCCCGGCACGATCGTCCGTGTTCCCTCTATCGACTGATGTTAAGCTGGAAGACTCGTCAGACCCTGCAAGGTCATCTTCATAGCGATCCATATATTGGTCCCCCGCCCTCCACCCTAAAAGGTGCGGTGGGCGGAGTGTTAACCGTAACACTACACCGGTGCCATTTGGTCTCAAGTGTCGATGTTAGCAGATTCGTGCATTGTGCAGCGGTTTAAGCAGTGAACCTCTGCCCTTACCGGCGGTACCAAAAAATTCATTCAACAGTGTCGTGACTGTGTCTGGGCGGTATATCGGGCTTGATTTGAAAGGCTTTTTCTGTTCCGCTGTGGGATCGGCGAGAACCCTCTGAAAAGAGTGGATAAACGGGCAAGTTCGCTGGACGAAGATGGGGGCAAGAAGGGCGTTGTGAGGGGCGATCAGAACAGGAATTCCGCCGCCGGTGCGCCCTCGGGCACCCCACCGACAACGGAAGATCCGCGCACCCTAAAAAGCTTGTTGGCGGGACCTGGCTTTCAACCCAGGATCGCAACAGCATTCGGTTTCACACTGGCCATCAACCTGCTGATGTTGGTTTCACCGCTCTACATGCTCCAGGTGTATGACCGGGTGCTGACCTCCGGTTCTTATGAAACTCTGACGGTGTTAAGCCTCATCGCTGTTTTCCTTCTCGGCATTTATGGCGCCGCCGAAGGAGGCCGGAAGCGGACATTTGCCATTCTCGGCGCGATGCTCGGTGAGCGACTCGACAAGCCGCTTCACACGCAAGCGCTTCACGAAGGCTCGAATGCGAAGGATCATCCTGGCCAGTCATTGAGCCGGCTGCAAGCATGGCTCATCAATGGTGGTCCTGCGCCACTTTTTGATCTGCCCTTTGCGCCGCTCTTCTTTGTACTGCTTTTTCTTGTGCATCCAGCGCTTGGGACCCTTGCCCTTGTCGGCGCGGGACTGCTGATTGGCCTAGCGATTATCCAGGAGACGGTGACCAAGGCGCCGCTTCAGGCGGCAAGCATGCAAGAGGGAGCCGCAAGCCAACTGGCCCGTCAAAGCTTGATGTCGGCGCCCGCGGTCGTCGGCCTCGGCATGGTGAGCGCAGTGACCGACAGGGTCATGGGCGCCAAAAGGATCGGCCTGACAACGTCACTCGCGGCGTCAAACACAGCAGGGTTCATCGCCTCAGTGAGCCGGGCGCTGCGCCAAATCCTGCAGGTCGGTGCCCTTGGTCTTGGCGCGTTTCTCGTCCTGAACCAGATGATTTCGCCGGGTTCCATTGTCGCTGGCTCAATCCTGCTTGGTCGCGGGCTCCAGCCGATCGACCAAATCGTCAATCAATGGAAACAGCTTGTGAAGCTGCGTGACGATTGGCGCCAGATTGAGGCGGCGGTTCCGTCGGCACTGGGTCGCGAAGCGCCCGTCGCCCTTCCCCGCCCCGAGGCTGTTCTGCGAGTGGAAAACCTCTCTGTGTCCGCACCAGGAGAAGACAGGCTTCTGATCCCCAAATTCAATCTCACGGTGAACCCAGGGGAACTGATTGCCGTGATTGGGGAAAGTGGTGCAGGCAAGAGCTCCCTTCTTCGTGTGGCGGCCGGGATTATGCCGCCAGCGGAAGGCGTCGTTCGCCTCGGCGGCGTTGATATCCACGCTTGGGATCCCGATGACCGAGGTCAGCATGTTGGCTACATGCCGCAGGACATCAGTCTACTGAGTGGAACTGTCCGCGAAAATATTGCGCGTTTTCGATCGGGGGCGGATGAGGATGTCATCGCGGCCGCAGAACGATCAGGCACCGCGCCCGTGATCTCGCGTCTAGCGAAATCCTTTGAAACACCAATCAGCGCAGAAGGGTCCAGTCTCTCTGGAGGCCAGCGGCAGGCTGTTGGCCTCGCCCGCGCTTTTTTCGCTTCTCCCCCGCTTTTGATCCTCGATGAGCCAACGGCGGCGCTGGACACAAACTTGGTTTCTGAGGTTGTCGCCGCCCTCACCAAACATACGGATGCTGGCGGCATTGGTCTTGTGGCCACCCATGATGTGCGCGTCATCAATGCTTGCAGCTCGGTTCTCACACTCCATCGCGGAAAAATCTCGATGCTGACCAAAGAAGCCTATTTCGACGAAATGCGGAAAGGAGCAGCACGTGCCAGCTGATAGCTTTTTCAGCCCTGACTTGTCGCTTCGCCGAGCCGGGCTCGCCTGTTTTATAGGGCTTGGTGGGTTCCTTCTATGGGCTGGGTTAGCACCGCTCTCTGAAGGCGTTGCGACCTTCGGCAGTTTGGTCGTCGAAGACAATCGAAAAATGGTGCAACACCTCGAAGGCGGCATCATACGTGCTGTGAATGTCCGTGAAGGCGATATCGTCGAAGCAGGTGCTGTGTTGATGGAGTTTGACCGGATCGCCGCGGAGGCTGACCGGGACGAAATCGCCCAGGAACTCTACAACCTCTTTGCTGGTCTTGATCGCCTTGATGCGTTAAAAGAAAACCGAGACGATATTTTGTTTACTGATAATAATTTCCTCTCGATCTCGGCCGACAAAGCACAAGAAATGCGCAGCCGCCACCGAGAGCAATTTGAACAACAGCGCCAAAATCACAAGACCGAGGTCGCCGTTCTTGAAGCCCAGCGGGCAACGCTTCTTTCAAGCCGCGAGGCGCGCGGTCGGCAAATGCAGAGCATGAGGCGAGCCCTAGAAGCGTCGAGAACGGAGCTTCAACTTAAGCGAGACCTCCTCACCCGGCGTCTGGTGCAGGTGGATGAGGTCAGCACGCTGGAACGCGAAAGTGCGCGGCTCGAGGGTGAGCTGTCCAACTTACAAGCAGAAGCTGCTGAGAACACCTCACAAGTTGCCGAGACTGAACGAAAGATCGCGCAACTTCGTACGGCGTTTCAAGAAAAACTGAGTACAGAGATTACTGATTTACGACGTCAGGCGTTTGCTGCCGAAGAGCGTTTCGCAGCGGCCGACGATATCCTCAAACGCACCCAGGTCATCGCGCCCCAATCAGGCGCTGTTATGAACCTTGCCCACAACACACTGGGCGGCGTGGTGCGTGCAGGCGAGCCAATAATGGAGATTGTCCCCGCCGAACGCAGTCTGGTGGCGAAGGTCCGTGTGAACCCAGTCGACCGCGATTCGGTGCGCGAAGGTCTCATCGCCACGTCTCGCCTCTCCGCCTACAAATCATGGAAAGCGCCATCGATGACGGGCCGTGTGACCAAGGTCTCGGCCGACCTTAAGACCGATCCTGCGACGGGCGCGAACTATTACGAGGCGACGCTGCTTCTTGAACCCGATGCGACGATCGAAGGTCGTGACCTAGAGTTTATCCCAGGCATGCCAGTGGAAGC
Organism: Pseudomonadota bacterium; assembly: GCA_039033795.1. Classification (GTDB taxonomy): domain Bacteria; phylum Pseudomonadota; class Alphaproteobacteria; order Caulobacterales; family Parvularculaceae; genus Parvularcula. The sequence goes on from JBCCBY010000062.1 coordinate 8,474, forward strand.
GTTCATCGACAGCGGCTTTGATCGCACGTTTCTGGACTATCTGCTTGAACCCATCACCACCACATTCCGCCGCGGCCTTTAGTATCTATGCGTTTCTTTTTTGTTTTCCTCATCACAGTTGCGGGGTGCGGTAGCGCGTTAGCCCAGATCGACCCGCGAGACCCCAACTCCTGCCGCCCGATCTGGCAGGTGGTTGACGACTCTCTTGAGCGGGATCCGCGCACCGCCCTTGCAGCCGCAGGTCTCGACGAAGCTGTTGCCAATGTGGCCGCGACGCGCGCACGCTACCTGCCACAGATCAGCACGGTGAATACCGTGGGGGTCGGCGATGGACGTTTGGTCGACAACCAGATTGACAACCGCCTCGGTATTCAGGCGTCGCAGCATCTTTTCAGTTTTGGTGCCGCCGGACTCGCCATGGATGAACGGCGTTTAGACCGCCAGGCGGCTCTGTTCGGTACGGTGGCAGCGGATCAGGAAACCGCCCTGGAGGCGGCGGTTTCGGTGGTCAATCTCTGGCGAGTCCGCCAACTGATCGATATTTCAGAGCGTCGCCTGGAAGCCTATGAGTCGGACCTAGAAGCGGTCCAAGCCCTTTTCGCCTCGCGCATGGCGACGTCGGTCCTCCTAACCGAGGTCCAGGCCAATGTTGCCCTGGTCCAGCTCACCCTCGCGCGTCTCACCAATGAGGAGATCTTCGCCAAGGCACGCTTGGCGCGCCTTGCTGGTACAGAGACGGTCTGCGCCTCAGAGCTATGGATCAGAGAGCTTTTGGAAAGCCTTCAAGACCGGCCAATTGACGAGACCATTTCGGACGCCATCGCCTTGTCACCCGTGGTCTCGCGCCTTGATGTGCAGGCAGACGCCGCTCGCACCGCACGCAAGCGGATCGGGCGTGAACGCTATCCTGAGCTGCGCGTCTCCGCGTTCACAGCCAATGAGTATTCCGATTTCCCCAACGAGTCGGATAACGTTAACCGCCTAGGCCTCAATCTTCGTGCTGATTTTATCTCAGGCGGCAGGGTGCGCGCAGAACGCGCCGCCGCCGCCGCGCGCGTTCGAGCGGCTGAGGCGCAAGCGGGCATCGTTCGTACCCAGCTGACCGAAGAGATCACCGCCGCCTGGACCATCGTCAACAGCCAGCGCTCCATCCTCTCAACCCTTGATGTGGCGATCGATTCCTTAAGCGAACAGCGGCGGCTTCGCGAAGATGAATTCGCTTTCGGTGCCGCCTCCCAGCGCGATCTTCTTAACGCAACCACCGCCCTTTACGACGCCGAAGCGCAACGGATCGAAACCCTCGCCGAGTACTTCCGCAACGGCATGACCCTGATCTACCTCGCGGATATCGAATACGAGCGCTAAGAGCGGAAACGATAAGTATCTTAAACCCTATCGTCTGCGTCATGATGTCAAGATTCCTCTGCGTGCGTCACACCGTAAAAACGTGCTTGACCATGAATGCTCGTCATGGGCTGCACCGGCGCGCTTTCAATCGAGAGCGAGCCATCCCTCCGCGGCAATCGATCCAATGGCATCAGATCCGGCAAGTCTCATAGTGCTGCGTTGTGAGAGTCTGCAGCGACATCCAACTTGTTTGGTTCAAACACGATCTTCGTGTTGCCGATCACGAGGTACTCTCGCAAGCAGCCCAGTGCGGACAAGTCTTTCCGCTGTTCATCGTTGAGCCGGAGCTTTGGCAACAAACAGACAGGTCGGGACGCCAATGGGCGTTCGTGGCCGAAAGCATCGCGGCCCTGCGCTGCGATCTTGCCGCCCTAGGGCAGCCTCTGATCGTCCGGATCGGCGACGCGGTCGATGTCATCAGCAAGGTTTGTGATGCTCTGCCCAACACAACACTGTGGTCCCACGAAGAGACGGGAAACGGTTGGACCTTCGCACGCGATTTGCGCGTTGCAGCTTGGGCACGATCTCGCTCGATCAAGTGGATCGAGCTGAGCCAGTCCGGCGTTGTCCGCCGGCTTGGCACGCGAGATGGATGGGCCAAGAGGTGGGATACGCGCATGGCGTCTCCACAGTCACATACTCCTCAGGGGCTTACGCCGCTGGACGGTGTTGATCCTGGTTCTATTCCCTCAGCATACGAATTGGGCTTAAGACCTGATCCATGTCCCGGGCGTCAAAAAGGCGGAAGGCCCGCTGGCCTCGACTGCCTCAGAAGTTTTCTCCATGTCCGCGGCGCACCTTATCGCCGCGCTATGTCAAATCCATCCGAGGGCGAACAACACTGCTCCAGGATCAGCCCTCATCTCGCTTGGGGGACGCTTTCCATGCGCGAAGTCGCCCAAGCCACGTGGGCTCGCCAGCGTGAATTGAAAACCAACGGAAACAAGGGAGGATGGCGCGGCTCCATGTCATCCTTCCAGGCTCGGCTTCATTGGCGCGATCACTTCACGCAGAAGCTTGAGGATGAACCCTCGCTTGAGTTTCGCAACCTCCATCGTGGGTATGATGGTCTAAGGCCAGGTGAAACGGACCTGTCCAGGCTTTTGGCCTGGTCCAGGGGTGAAACCGGCCTTCCCTTTGTTGACGCTTGTATGCGGTCACTTCAATCGACGGGCTGGTTGAATTTCCGTATGCGGGCGATGATGACCGCCTTTGCCAGCTATCATCTCTGGCTCGACTGGCGGAAGCCCGGAGAACACTTGGCACGGATGTTCACCGATTACGAACCAGGTATCCACTGGCCTCAAATCCAAATGCAGTCGGGGACAACAGGGATCAACACTGTTCGGATCTATAACCCCGTTAAGCAGGGTTATGATCAAGATCCAGAAGGGCAGTTCGTTCGAAAATGGGTCCCTCAGCTTCAGGACGTTCCAACCGAATTCATCCATGAGCCGTGGCGTTGGGACCAATCCTCAAGCCTTCTTGATCGCGCCTACCCCCGCCCCATTATCGACCACCTTCGCGCCGCGAAGGACGCCCGCGAGAAGGTTTGGGCCGTTCGCAAGAATCGCGATTTTCGCGATGCCGCTCAAACGATCCAACACAAGCACGGAAGCCGCCGAGCAGGCCTGCGCATGCGAGGGCAAAGACGACGATCAGCGACGGATGAGAACCAACTGGCATTCTCCTTCCAAGATGATGACGGACCACTCTCCACACGAAAATCATGACCCAGACGACTTTTCTTCCGCCCTGCGATCGCGATTCCGTTACATGGACGCCCACGCGCAGCGCAGGCCTGGCGCGGCTTGAATGCTTCTTACCAAACGCCGGAAGAACCTATGCACGACAGAGGAATTTTGACCGCGGTGCCGATGATCGCCGACATGTCTCCGCTTTGTCGCCCTGGCTCCGTCATCGATTGATCCTGGAAGAAGAAGTCCTTCACAAGACGATCAGTGCGCACAGCATGCCATCGGCGGAGAAGTTTATCCAAGAGGTCTTCTGGCGAGGATATTTCAAAGGGTGGCTCGAGCATCGACCACAAGTATGGACACGGTACAAATCAAACCTCATAGAACGGATTGATCAACTCTCGACAGACGCATCCCTTGCCCAACGCTACGATGATGCAATCTGTGGCCGCACGGGCATCGCTTGTTTTGATCATTGGACGACCGAACTGAAGAGCACCGGTTATCTTCATAACCATGCTCGCATGTGGTTTGCCAGCATTTGGATCTTCACGCTCGACTTACCTTGGGAGTTGGGTGCGGACTTCTTTTTAAGGCACCTTTTGGATGGCGATCCTGCGTCCAACACATGCTCCTGGCGGTGGGTGGGTGGCCTGCACACCAAGGGCAAGACCTATCTTGCGCGTGCGGATAACATTGAGCAGTTCACCGATGGGCTTTTTAATCCCGTCGGCCAATTGGCGCAAAATGCGACGCCGTTGGAAGAGAGCGAGCTTGAGCCAGCGACCCGACCAGCCTTGACCAATTGCAGCATCGAGGCAGAGCGCTTTGGCCTGTTGATCACTGAGGATGATTGCTCGCCTGAAACGCTGTCGTTACCTTGCGCGCCTGTGTCGGTCTTCGCCTTGACAGCGCCCTTTGCCCGATCTGTTCTGCCCACCAGCTTAATGGTGGAAACGTTCAGTCGAGCTGCGGTCGAGGACGCTGCTAAGCGCGCAGCGGTATTCTTCTCCGTGGACGTTGTGCGCGGAACCCGCGAGCCAACAGCTGACGCTTTGTTGGATTGGGTGCACACAGAGCGGCTCGACGCGATCGTCACGCCGCGGCTTTGTGTTGGACCGGCCCAAAGGGCGGTGATGAAGGCGACACAGGCTCTACCAGCACCCGTGATCAACATCACCCGCAGTTACGATCGCGCCGTGTGGCCGCATGCGACAAAGGGGTTCTTTGGCTTAAAGAAGAAGATCCCGAGCATTTTGACCTCGATCGGCATTGCTCCGTCCTCTGCTCTGGGCGGATGAATGGGCCGATGGTCTCAGGCACTGATCAACACGCTCCC
>JBCCBY010000063.1:0-12835 GCA_039033795.1 Pseudomonadota bacterium
CGGCGTCGCGTCGCTCGTCGCGCTCTTCGTCCACACGGGCTTTCGCCTCGGCTCGGGCCTCAACTTCTGGCTGATGGCGAGCTTCTGCGCGGCGCTGATCTTCGGCGCGGTCGCCGGTCTTGCGACGGGCGGCGAACACAAGCTGCTGGCGAAGGGAGTGGGCTCCGCCGCCGCGCCGCCGCGCGCCGCGCCGCACTGGCTCCACATCGTCGCGCTCTGGCCGCTGCCTGCGCTTCTCGCGATCCACATCCTCACGGTCTACTCGTACTGAGGAGCGCCCCGATGACCCGCACGCTCCTCCTCTGGCTTCTTTGGCTGACGGGCACATCCGTTGGTCGGACCACCCACCTGGATGATGCGTAAGCCATCATTTGACGAGAAGGTGATACCAAACTCGTCCTCGAATTCCGTCCCAGCAACCGTCGCCAGGTCGCCGTTGGCCGCGCCGAAATCTTCAAAGTTCAGCATTTTTGCCTGAGCGCTGCCGAAGCTGAGCGCAGCTGTTGTCATTAAGATCGCGATTGGTTTCACGGTTTTTCTCTCCCGGTTTGGGAGAATCCGTCGCAATCTCTGTTCCGAGGGAAAAAGTGGCTTATTTGCTGGTTTTTTCTTTGGTTAGCACCAGCAGCTCGTGCAAAATGCGATGGGCAAAATGCGAATGCATGGGGCTAGTTGCAAATAATTCGCAAGCCGTGCATTTGCCCGCGTTGCTTCTCGAGGCGACCGCGGTGTAGAGCGCCTCGCAACGCAAAATGTCTAACCAAGGAGACACCATGAAGGTCCTCGTCCCCGTTAAACGGGTGGTCGATTACAACGTCAAAGTGCGGGTTAAATCCGACAACACAGACGTCGACCTCGCCAACGTCAAAATGTCGATGAACCCCTTCGATGAAATCGCCGTCGAGGAAGCCGTTCGCCTCAAGGAGGCCGGTACCGCCGAAGAGGTCGTCGTTGTCTCGATCGGCCCGGAAAAAGCGCAAGACCAAATCCGCCAAGCGATGGCGATGGGCGCCGACCGCGGCATTCTGTTGACCGTTGAAAGCGATGTGGAGAGCCTGGCAGTCGCCAAACTCCTTCAAAAAATCGTCGAAGAAGAAAGCCCCGAGCTCGTCGTGATGGGCAAACAAGCCATCGATGATGACCGCAACCAAACCGGCCAGATGCTGGCGGCCCTCCTCGGCTGGCCCCAGGGCACCTTTGCCTCGGAGGTCAAAAAAGACGGCGATAAGCTCCACGTGACCCGTGAGATCGATGGTGGTCTTCAGACCGTGGCGCTGAACCTGCCCGCCGTGGTCACCTCTGACCTTCGCCTCAATGAGCCACGTTACGCTTCGCTGCCGAACATCATGAAAGCGAAGAAAAAGCCGCTCGAGAAAAAAGCTGCTGCCGATTACGGCGTGGACCTCACACCGCGCTTAACCAAGCTCAAGGTCACAGAACCGCCGCAGCGCGAGGCCGGCATCAAAGTCGAAAGCGTTGCTGAACTGGTGGAGAAACTTAAAAACGAAGCGGGGGTCCTCTAATGGCTGTTCTCGTTATTGCTGATCACAACAACGACGCGCTGAATGACGCTGTCTTTAAGGTCGTCTCGGCGGCGCAAAAAATCGGTGGAGATGTCGATCTTCTGGTCGCTGGTGAAAACGCTGGCGGTGTTGCCGAGGCAGCATCAAAAGTCGCAGGCGTCCGAAAAGTTCTTCATGCCGATGATGCGCATTACGCGAAGCGTCTTGCTGAACCGATGGCGGAGCTGATCGTTGGCCTCGCTGGCAGCTATGATGCGATCGTTTCCTCAGCGAGCACCGACGGCAAGAACTTCATGCCGCGGGTGGCTGCCAAGCTCGATGTCATGCAGATCTCCGCGATCACTGGGGTGGAAAGCGCTGATACGTTTGTCCGCCCGATCTATGCTGGCAATGCGATGGCGACGGTTCAGTCGAGTGACGCGAAGAAGGTGATCACAGTTCAGCCCACGGCGTTTGAAGCCGTCGGCAGTGATGGCTCCGCTTCGGTCGAGACGATCGGCAACGGCGCGTTCCCCGGCATTTCCGAGTTTGTGGCCGAAGAGCTCACCAAGTCCGATCGTCCTGAACTCGCCAGTGCCAAGATCGTTATCTCGGGCGGCCGTGCGCTTGGCTCGAACGAAGCCTTTGAAGAGTATATCTATCCGCTGGCTGACAAAGTGGGCGCCGCCATCGGCGCGTCGCGCGCAGCGGTCGATGCTGGCTATATGCCCAATGACTACCAGGTCGGTCAGACCGGTAAGGTCGTGGCCCCTGAGCTTTATATCGCCGTCGGTATCTCTGGCGCGATCCAGCACCTCGCGGGCATGAAAGACAGCAAAGTCATCGTGGCCATCAACAAAGACGAAGAAGCGCCGATCTTCCAAGTCGCTGATTACGGCCTGGTGGCGGACCTCTTCGAGGCGATGCCAGCACTCAAAGAGGCCGTCTAACCGCAGCGTTCGACCACACGCAGTTGTGTCTCAGCCGCGGGCTTCGGTCCGCGGCTGAATGCGTTTAGGACGTCTTTTGTGGAGTTTGATCTCATCTTTGTTGGCGGTGGTCTGTCGTCGAGCTTGACGGCCTATCGCTTGCGCCAGACGCGCCCGGAGCTCCGCGTCGCGATCATTGAAAAAGACGAGCATCTTGGCGGCAACCACACGTGGTGCTTTCACGGCACGGATGTGACGCCCGCGCAGCTGGAATGGCTGGCCCCCTTCATCACCAAACGGTGGGATGGCCAATCGGTTGTCTTTCCAAAGCGCGAGCGGCACCTCACGACCCCCTATCTGTGTGCAACATCGGAACGCCTGGACGAGGTGATGGCTCACACCGGTGTCACGCGCATGAGCGGACAACCTGCCGTCCATATCGAAGCGAGCAGCGTGACCCTGGCCGATCAAACAACGCTTTTGGGCACGGTGGTGGATGGCCGCGGTCCGAACGACGCCGAGGAATTGAACATTGGTTTTCAGAAATTCCTTGGCCTGGAGTTTCGGTTTTCTGAACCCCACGGCCTCGATCATCCCATCATCATGGATGCCACAGTCCCCCAAACAGATGGATATCGCTTCATCTATATCCTGCCGTTCACAGAAAACACGGCGCTGATCGAAGACACCTATTACGCCGATGGCCACCATTATGAACGCCAGACCTTGCGTGACGAGATCCACGCCTACGCAGCGCAGCGGGGCTGGCACGTCACCGACGTGATCAGGGAAGAGGAAGGAACGCTTCCCATCGTCCTCGAGGGTGATCTTGAGGCCTATTTCGAGCACTTCGCGAATCAGCCCGTGCCGATTGGCCTGCGCGCGGCGCTGTTTCACCCGATCACGGGCTATTCACTCCCCGAGGCCACAGCTCTCGCGGATGTGATCGCGGCCCTCCCGATCCACACGCCAGCAAGTCTCTCCAAAGCGGTGCGTCAGCAGAGCCTCAAGCGGTGGCGCGCCCACCAGTTCTCAAGGCTTTTGAACCGTATGCTGTTCCGCGCGGCGGATCCTCACTTGCGGTACGTTGTCCTGCAGCGTTTCTACGGCTTGCCGCAGCCACTGATTGAACGATTTTATGCGGGACGGTCGACGCTTGGGGACCGGGCGCGTATTCTGGCGGGAAAACCGCCGGTGCCGATCACCCGAGCCATCAGGGCGCTCAATCCGCGCCGCGTGGGAGCAATGACAAGGATATGAGCGAAGTCGTCCAATTGAATGAAAAGCCAGCCGCACGCAAAGCAAGCGGTGATGGCGCAAAACCAACCGCTTGCGTCGTTGGTGCAGGGTTTGGCGGCCTTTCGCTCGCGTGCCGCCTTCAATCGATGGGGTTTCAAACCACGCTGATTGAAGCCCGCGATAAGCTCGGCGGGCGTGCCTATGTCTATGAACAAGACGGCTTTAAGTTTGACGGTGGGCCGACGGTGATCACCGATCCCTCCTGCCTTGAAGAGGTGTTTGCGCTCTCAGGGCGCAGCCTGTCCGACTATGTGGAACTGTTGCCCGTTGAACCCATGTACCGATTGGCTTGGGAAGACGGAACCCTCTTTGATTATTTCCAAGAGACAAAGAAGCTTGAAGCCGAGATTGAGAAAGTCAGCCCCCAGGACATCGAGGGCTACCGGAAGTTTTATAAGTATTCAGAAGCTCTGTTCCGTGAGGGTTATCTGAAACTCGGCGCTGTTCCCTTCCTTGATTTTTGGTCGATGATGCGATGTGCGCCTCAACTCGCCGGCCTCCAGGCACAGCGCTCCGTTGCCGGACGGGTGGGTGACTTCATTAAGAACGACAAACTCCGCCAGGCCTTTAGTTTCCACTCCCTCCTCGTGGGCGGTGATCCGCACAAGACGAGCGCGATTTATGCACTGATCCATGCCCTTGAACGCAAATGGGGCGTTTGGTTCCCGCGTGGCGGCACGGGTGCACTCGTGCAAGGTTTTGCTAAGCTTTTTCGCGACCTCGGCGGCACGATCCTTATTGGCGATCCGGTGGAAGAGATCACGGAAGAAAACGGCCGCCTCAAAAATGTTCGGACCAAGAGCGGTTTTAGCGAGGACTTTGATTGCGTCGCCTCCAACGCGGACATTGTCCATACCTATGGCAAGCTACTTGGGAAAACGATGCGCGGGCGGAAGGTCGAACAGTCGCTGAAGAGCAAACGTTTTTCGATGTCGCTGTTTGTGATCTATTTTGGCACGAACAAAAAATATGAAGATATCGCCCACCACACCATTTGCTTCGGGCCGCGCTATAAAGAACTGATCGCAGAAATCTTCAGTGGGCCGAAATTACCCGATGATTTCTCTCTCTATCTGCATCGGCCCACCGCCACAGACCCCGGCATGGCGCCCGAAGGCCACGATTCGTGGTATGTCCTTTCGCCCGTGCCGCACCTTGGCAAGGCGGCTATTGATTGGTCGGTCGAAGGTCCTCGGTACAAAGAGAAAATCTACGCTTACCTCGAAAAGCACTACCTCCCTGGCCTACGCGAGCATATCGTGACGGACACGATCCTGACACCGCAAGGGTTTAAAGACGATTTGCGCTCTCATCATGGCTCCGCGTTTAGCCTGGAGCCGGTGCTGACCCAGTCGGCGTTCTTCCGCATGCATAACCGCGATGACGAGATTGCCAATCTCTACTTTGCCGGTGCGGGCACCCACCCCGGCGCTGGCATTCCGGGTGTTGTTGGCTCGGCGAAAGCCACAGCCCGCTTGATGGGCGAGGACTTCGGCCTCGACCACGGCATCAAAGACATCGCGATGGCAGCGGAGTAGCCTTATGGACATGACGATCGCCCAACAGTCTGCGAATGCGATCGCCAAAGGGTCGAAGAGTTTCGCCCTCGCCTCTCTCCTCTTTCGCCCGCATATGCGGCGGCACGCACACATGCTCTATGCGTGGTGCCGTCACTGCGATGACGTCATCGATGGGCAAAATCTCGGCTTTGGTGAGGATAGCTTTGCTGGCCGAGATGCTGCGCCAAAGGCCGAGGATCTCGCCAGCCTGTGGACCGACACGCAAGCCGCGATTGACGGCCAACCGCCTGCGTCTTGGCCGTTTGAAGCGTTTCAAACGGTGGCGCTTGAGACGGGCATGCCAAGCCAGCACCCTCTTGATCTGCTTCGTGGTTTTGAGATGGATGTCGCGCAGCATCGCTACGAAACCCTCGAGGATACGCTGCGCTACAGCTATCATGTGGCCGGGGTCGTCGGTGTCATGATGGCCATCGTGATGGGGGTGAGCCCCGAGGACAATGACACGCTCGATCGCGCTTCTGATCTCGGGATTGCCTTTCAGCTAACGAACATTTGCCGCGATATTGTCGACGACGCGGCGATCGGCCGGATATACGTGCCATCCGTTTGGTTAAACGAAGCCGGTGTGGCGGCTGAGCCGACGGCTGTGCTCGACGAAAAGAACCGAGAAGCGGTTTGGCATGTTGCCCTTCGCCTGTTGGAAGAGGCCAACAAATACTACAAATCAGCGGCGCCCGGTGTTCGGCGCCTGCCCATCAGGGCGGGATTCGCCGTGGCCGCCGCACGCGGCGTTTACCGTGACATCGGCCGCGTGGTCCGTGTCAAAGGCCCACGGGTGTGGGACCAAAGAGCCCGGACTTCCAAGCGGAGAAAAGTCGTCCTTGCTGGCCTTGGTTGCCTCCAAGGCGCAAGCGCAAAGTCGCAGTTCTTCCGCGCCCTCCCTCCGCGTCCAGATCTTTGGAAAAGACCGGTTATTGGGGGTGCCAGCTCGTGAACCGACGGGAGCGCGTGGTTCAGTCCGTTGTTGGGCTGACACTGGCGAGCTTTGTGACGCTCGCTTGGGCGGCCATGCATGTCTATGGCGTTCATTTTTTTGAACTTTCCCTCAGCACACTGCCTTTTGTTCCCGTCATGATGGCGGTGATTTGTTGGTTAAGCGTGGGCCTTTTTATCATCAGCCATGACGCTATCCATGGCAGCCTTGCGCCCGGCATGCCGCGTGTTAATCGCACGTTTGGCTGGGTGGTCACCACCCTTTATGCAGGTTTCGATTTTGATCGTCTTTACGTCAATCATAATCTTCACCATGACGCTCCGGGCACAAAGGATGATCCCGATTTTTCGGTCGATCATCCAAGGGCCTTTGTTCCGTGGTTCAAGGAGTTTTTTCTCCGGCACTTTGGCTGGAGGCCCTTGATTTTTGTCAACACGGTCGTTGCGATCTATTGGCTGATCCTCGGTGCGCCGATGGTGAATATCTTTCTCTTCTACGGAGCACCGGCGCTGACAAGCGCGCTGCAGCTGTTCTATTTCGGAACCTATCGCCCCCACCGCCATGAGGATACTGGACCTGATTTCGCCGATCAGCACAACGCCCGTAGCTCCGGCTACACTTGGTTGGTGAGCCTCGTCACCTGCTACCATTTTGGCTACCACCATGAGCATCACCTTTACCCCCATGAGCCTTGGTGGAGGTTGCCGCGTCGGCGTGGCCGGGTTCCCTCCACCCAAACGGTCGGAGCAGCAGCATGATCCAGCTCGCGCTTTGGCAAAAACTGACGCTCGTGATCGGTACGGCGTGTTTCATGGAGTTTGTCGCCTGGTGGGCCCACAAATATATCATGCACGGCTGGGGTTGGGATTGGCATAAGGACCATCACGAACCGCACAACAACATGTTCGAAAAGAATGATCTTTACGCGGTGGTGTTTGGGGTTTTTACCACCATACTCTTTACCGTGGGATACCTCTGTTTCCCTCCTGTTTGGTACATCGCCGCTGGTATATCAGTTTACGGACTGGTTTACACCTTCGTGCATGATGGCCTCGTCCATCAGCGCTATCCTTACAATTGGGTGCCGAAAAAGGGGTATTGGAAACGCCTGGTGCAGGCCCACAAACTCCACCACGCCACCACCTGTAAAGAAGGTGCGGTGAGCTACGGTTTTGTCCTCGCACCGGATCCGCAAAAACTCAGGATCAGACTACGGGAGCTTAAAGCCGCCCGTGCGGGAAGCTGACTAAGCCGCGAGGGTGTCGGAAAAATAAGAGCCGATATATTCCGCCAACGCCGCCAAGGGCGAGCTTCGGCCTGCCGCTTCCATCGCAGCCCGCAAATGCCGTTGCGCGAGCATCATGCCAGAGCCAAGGCTGGCCTCCGCGCCGATTGCGGCGGTTGTTTTGCCGGTGTCGCGGCCTGTGGTTTTCCCCGCCAATGCTTCATCGCAGGTCTGATCGAGCACATCATCATAGGCCTGATAGGCCAAGCCAAGGGCACGGCCATAGGCGCGCATTGACCGTCTGTCGTCCTCTGTGCAATCGGGTGCGCACAAACAACCGCCTTCGGCGGCGGCGACGAAAAGAGCACCCGTCTTGCCCTCGTGAATGGCATCAATGCTCGCATTGGCGCGAAGATCGAGTGCCTGACCATGCACAAGACCGTTCCATCCAACCGCGCGCGTCAACACTTGGGTGATCTCCATGCGCCGCTCACAGACCGGGGCATTCGCCCGCGCAAGCACCTCATAGGCTCCGTTGACGAGGCCGATACCGGCCAAGATCGCTATATCTTGACCATATTTCATGTGGGCCGTGGGCATGCCCCGGCGCAAATCGGCGTCATCCATCGACGGCAAATCATCGATGATCAGGCTCGCCGTATGGATCATCTCCACGGCGCAGGCGGTATCAATCGCATCTTCGATGCGGCCCCCGACACTTCGTGAAGCAATGAGGGCAATCACAGCACGCAGGCGCTTACCTGGCGCCAGAAGACTATGACGAGCAGCGGCGGACGGTCCATGGGGGCTGCCGTCAGGGACAAGCTGCGCCAGGCGCAGGTTGACCAATTCACGTAAGCTTTCGAGATCGAGGGCGCGTGGAGCAGCCAGAACCATAGAGTTTCCCTTCCGTGGGGAAGGATATGGTGGTGTGCGCCCCTAGGGAAAGTAAATGGTTAGAAAGCCGTGTTGGGCCAGAAATGTCCGGTTTCACGGCGTTTCAGGCGGTAACGGGCCAACCACAAGCGCTCACGGCCCTACAAGATTTCGTGAGCGCCTTTGTGCAACCGATCTCAGCTGTGCGCGGAATCGCGCCGCAGGCGACGGATCTCGTCGAGGGCCGACTTCGCGCACCGCTCGATCTGCACTTTCGCTTCGACCCGGCGCTCGCGCACATCGGTGCTCGCGCCTTTCATGCTCTCCGCCTCCGCACAGAGATCCCCGATCTGCCAGGCACCGATGCCGCGCGATGCACCCTTCAATGCATGCGCAATGCTGCGCCACTCTTCATGGGGAGCATCTGGGTCGAGGAGCCGAAGGCATCGAGCCACTTGGCTCTCAAAAATCGTCAAGACTTCTTCGCGCAACGCCACATCGCCCGCCACGTACCGGTCGAGATGCGCAAAGTCGATCGCTGCCTCAGTCATAGCTCTATTTCCCCAAATAGTAGAAATTGGCTAACATGATCAGGTTAATGGGGGCTCAGCGGAATTGGTTAACGCGGTGGGCTGATCACCTGATCAACAAAGCGTCGCAAACCCGTCTGACGACGACCACGGAGCCGCTCGGCCGTTAAAATGCTGCTTAATTGCAACCGAGCACGGTCAATGTCGTCGTTCACGATGACATAGTCATACTCAGCATAATGGCTGATTTCATCATCAGCCATGGCCATCCTTTGCGACACAACCTCATCGGTGTCTTGCGCACGGCGCTTGAGACGATCTTCGAGGGCTGAACGCGAGGGCGGCAGGATAAACACCGAAACGAGATCGTTGCGGGCGGTTTCTTCGAGCTGTTGTTTTCCCTGCCAGTCGATGTCGAAGAGCACATCGAGCCCAGCCTCGATGCTTTCCATCACGGGACCCCGCGGTGTGCCGTAGTGATGACCGAAGACTTCTGCGCTTTCGAGGAATTCACCATTTGCTTCCCTGGCCCGGAATGCCGCGGTGTCGAGGAAATGGTAATCCTGGCCATCGACCTCGCCCGGACGGGGCGCGCGCGTGGTCGCGGAGACCGAGAGCATCATGCTCTTGTCACTCGCCAGCAGGTTTTTGGAGAGCGTTGTTTTTCCAGCACCTGACGGGCTTGAGAGCACAAAAAGGAGCCCCCGACGATCGATGTTCCAAGCCGCGTTCATGCGATATTCAGCACCTGTTCGCGCAACGAGTCGACCAGCTCTTTAAGATCAAGACCATCGCTCTTCATCGAAGCGGACGGAAGCTTGGCCGTCAGCGTGCTCGCTTCGCGCATGAGTTCCTGGGACAAGAACTCAAGACGGCGCCCCGCTGCACCACCTTTCACCAACAATTCCCGGAACGAGGTTGTGTGCACATCAAGCCGATCAAGCTCTTCGGTCACGTCGGCTTTGATGGCCAGCAAAGCCGCTTCCTGCGCCAATCGATCTTCACTGACTTGCTCAGCCAAGAGCTCGCCAAGCTGGGATCGCAGTCGTTCGGCGATCAGTTCCCGCGCACCGGCTGTCTTGCCCCGAATGGCGGCGATGCGCTGTGTCATGTCTTCACAGCGTTCATCAAGAACGGCCGCCATGCGCGATGCCTCCTGGCGGCGGGCGAGAAGAAGAGCATCAAGCGCCGTCGCAAAGCCAGCATGAAGGCTCGCAAGCTCTTCGTCCGTCAACACGGTTTCAGGCACCGGCGCTGACAAAACACCGCGCATACCAAGAACAGCTTCAGGACGTGGATCCGCGCATGTCATCTTCGAGCGGACTTTGTCGATGGCAGCGACCGCTGCATCAAGCGCATCATCATCGACGCAAAATGCGTGGACGCTTTCCTCGCGATCCAGCTTGAGATTGGCACTGACGGTTCCGCGGTGAAGCACGCGGAGCTCTGTCCTTAGATCAGGTTCGAGGACCTCTGTCCCCGTCGGTATGCGGAATTTGACATCAAGGCCTTTGGCATTGACGCTCCGCAATTCCCAGCGCCAGGTGACAGAACCAGCAGCACCCTCCGCCGCTCCATAGCCGGTCATGCTCTGAAGATCGCGGGGCGCTGCTTCTTCTGGTCTCATTGCTGCGCCCGGGCGCGCTCGATCCGGCGCCACGCCGCCACGTTCTGATTGTGCTCACGCAGCGTCGACGCAAAGACGTGCCCACCGGTCCCGTCGGCAACGAAGTAAAGATCATTGGTCTGTGCTGGGTTCAACACAGCGGCAATTGATGCGCGTCCTGGGTTGGCGATCGGTGTCGGTGGAAGCCCGCGGATCACATACGTGTTGTAAGGTGTCTCACCGCGAAGCTCAGACTGCCGAATACCTCGACCCAGGGGCTCGCCGCCCGTCAGACCATAAATGATCGTGGGATCAGACTGTAGCCGCATCCCGCGACTCAGCCTGTTCACAAAGACAGCGGCAACACGGGGTCGTTCCTCAGCTAGAGCTGTTTCTTTCTCCACGATCGACGCCAGGATCACCGCCTCTTCCATCGTGTTGAACGGCAAATTATCCGCACGCAGCGGCCACAGCTCTTCAAGCAACGTATAGTGATCGTTGACCATGCGCTGAACCAGATCATCGGCGGTGTCACCGCGCTGGAACGCATAGGTCTCAGGCAGAAGCTCACCTTCACGCACCTCGAGGCTGATCTCCCCTTCAAGAATCTCTTCGGCGTTGATGAGGGCAAAGGTTTGGACAACGGTGCGCCCTTCAGGGATCGTCACATAGTGCAAAATCGGTTTGGCCGATTGGATGATCTCAACGATCTCGAGCATGCTCGCCCCCGCTGGAACGGCGAATTCGCCGGCGCGGAGCTCCGCACCGAGATCGGTTGCCTTGGCGAAGTAGGTGAAGATCCGCTCATCGGTGAGCGCGCCCATGTCCGCCAGCTTGCCGGTGACGGTCTCCATGCCATTGCCGCGTTCAATCCAGAGCACCTGTTCCTCAAGGAGCGGGCCCTCGGAGGTGAGTTGTTTGTAAAGATAGGCCCCTGAACCCGCGACCCCTGCCAACGCCAACAAGACCAGCGCCAGAAACCAGCGGATGAAGCCTCGGGAGCCCAAACCCCCAGCCTCAGACTTTTCGCATGACAATCGATGCATTCGTGCCCCCGAATCCGAATGAATTCGATAGCACGCAGTCGATGGATGTCTCTACCGGTGTTTTCGGTGCCAGGTTGATGGGTGTGTCGACCGACGGATTATCAAGGTTGAGCGTTGCAGGAGCGACGCCATCACGCATCGCCAAGATCGAGTAGATAGCCTCGATCGCCCCAGCGGCGCCAAGAAGGTGCCCCACCGAGGACTTGGTCGATGACATCACCAGGCCATCGGCGTCCGCGCCCCAGAGCTTTTCCACCGCCTTAAGCTCGGCTTCGTCGCCGAGCGGCGTTGAGGTGCCATGGGCGTTCACATAATCGATCTCTGAAGGACTGATCCCAGCACGCGCCAGGGCCATGTTCATGGCGCGATATCCACCATCGCCATCTTCGAGGGGCGCGGTCACATGATAAGCATCACCCGACAATCCATAGCCGATGATCTCGGCGTAGATCGTCGCGCCGCGCGCCTTGGCGCGCTCGTATTCCTCAAGCACCACGGCGCCGGCGCCCTCGCCCATCAAAAAGCCGTCGCGGTCTTGATCGTAGGGCCTTGAAGCGGCTTCGGGCGTGTCGTTGAAACCCGTGGTCAGCGCTTTGCAGGCAAGAAATCCCGCAAAACCAATCCGGCTGATCGGTGCCTCTGCGCCGCCGGACACCATGGCATCCGCATCACCGTAGGCGATCAACCGTGCTGCATCGCCAATGGCATGCACACCGGTTGCACAAGCGGTCACGACCGAATGGTTGGGCCCTTTGAGGCCGTGCTTAATCGACACCTGGCCAGCCAGAAGGTTGATCAAGGCTGCGGGAATGAAGAAGGGCGAGACCTTCCGGGGGCCCTTTTCCGACAGGGTCACGCTGGTGTCCGCGATGCTGTTGAGACCTCCAATACCGGACCCCATCAACACGCCTGTGCGCTCCACCTGTTCAGCCGTTTCAAGGGGCAATCCAGCATCGGCCAAAGCCATGTCAGCCGCGCCCATGCCAAAGATGATAAACTCATCCATGCGCCGCTGCTCTTTCGGCGGCACCCATTCAGCGGCGTTGAAGAGGCCCTCGCCTTCGCCGCGGGGCACTTGGGCCGCGATCCGGCAGCCAAGGTCGGACGTCTGAAAGCGCTCCTCAGGGATCACCCCAGCGCCACTCTTCCCCGCAAGGATCGCCTCCCACGGCCCCTGGTAGGGTTTATCGCGGGAGCCACTGCCAACGGGCGTCACAAGACCAAGCCCTGTGACCACAACGCGTCTTAGCATGACGACCTCCTTGCCGAAGCGTTAGGCCGGACCGACAGGGATACGATGGGACACAC
>JBCCBY010000064.1:0-12755 GCA_039033795.1 Pseudomonadota bacterium
CTCGCTGTTCGTTGATCTCTACGGAACCGGCGAAGTGGAGGATGCAGCACTCGAACGCGTCCTCATGGATGTCATGGACCTCTCACCGCGTGGCATCCGGACTCATCTTGGTCTCAACAAGCCGATTTATGAGCGGACGGCTGCCTACGGACATTTTGGCCGGACACCGGACGACGAAGGTGGCTTCTCGTGGGAGAAAACCGACCTGGTCGACGCCCTGAAGGCTGCACTTTAAAGGTTCCCTGTGCCCGACATGTCGGACCGTCCGTTTGGTGAGCATCGCGAGCGCGCTGATGGTCGGCTTTACGGTCGGCGGCAAGATAAGCCTCTCAAGCCGCGCCAAGAACGGTTGGTTCGGGAGCTTCTGCCGCGCGTCGCGTTTTCCTCTCCAACCATCGCCGATATGGCCGCGACGCATAACGGTCCTGTGCACTTCGAAGTGGGGTTCGGCGGCGGTGAGCACCTTGCATGGCAAGCGCAAAACGCCCCGGACACGCTCTTTTTTGGGGCCGAACCCTTCATCAACGGCGTCGCGAAGCTCCTTTCACTGATTGATGATCATCAGCTGACGAATGTTCGAATTCTAGAGGGTGACGCACGGCCCGCGCTTGAGGCTCTGCCAAACGGCGCCCTCGACCGACTTTACCTCCTGCAACCTGACCCTTGGCCAAAGAAGCGTCACCACAAAAGGCGCATGGTGGGGTCGGCCTTTTTCACCGAAGCCGCACGGCTTCTGCGTCCCGGGGCGGAGCTTCGGATCAGCTCAGATATCGCCGATTATATCCGATGGACACTGATGCATTGGCATATGTTCGAACGCGGACAAGGCGGCTTTGACTGGATGGCGAGCACGGCGCAGGACTGGAAAGAGCCGCCCCTCGACTGGCCCAAAACCCGTTACATGGCCAAAGGCGAAGCCGCCGGTCGTCCGATCACGTATTTACGTTTTCAACGACGCGGATCACTTTAGCGGGCACACCACCGGCCACCGCCCCGGGCGGTATGTCCTTCGTGACCACAGAATTGGCGCCGATGATTGCTCCATCACCGATGGTGATGGGGCCCAGGATTGCCGCACCACAGCCAATATCAACACCGCTGCCAATGGCTGGACGGCCCTGAAGATCGGACACGGTCCTGATGCCAAAGGTCGTGTTCTGCCGAATGGTGCAGCCGTCACCGATGGAATGGGCAACGAGCACCATACCCCCCGAGTGATCGATCTTGACCCGCCGTCCGACCTCAACCGTGTAGGGAAGATCAATCCCATGGGTCAGCCGGGCATGCCGGTAAAGCAGCATATAGAGCCACGTCATCGGCCGACGCGCGAGCCGCGGAACACTCATCCGCCAGTTCCCAAAGCGATGCGCAAAAAGAGCGGCGAATCCGGAGGACCAAAACCCAAGGTCTTGGGTGCGCATGTCCTCCCGAACGAGGGCCCAAAACCCGATGTCTTTGGGATTACGATTGGTGCTGCCCAAGATCATGGCGCGCCCCCGCGGATGATGGGCAGCAAACATCGTTGCACGAATGTTCCGGCGCGGGGGCCACGGCCCTCAATGGGGGTGCCTTTGAAAAAAAAGGCGATCCGCCGGGTCATGAGCGCCGCCAAAAAAGCAAATGCCGCGGACGCAGCAATCGGGCGTGACCTGTTCTTCAGCCAAAACCGCCGCCAACTGTCATACCAATAGTCAGGCAGATCGTCCCGCGCCCCGGCGCTTCCGACAACGCCGGTTGATTGTCCCTCGATATGTTCGACGACAGCGCGCCTGTCGACGAGAATGCGGAACCCCGCGCGGCCAATCGCTTCGAGCCAATCTGTTTCTTCGAAATAGAGGAAATAGCCCTCATCCATACCGCCCACGGATTGAATGACATCGCGGGTCACCAGCATCGCCGCGCCTGGTATCCACGCCGCCTCGGTGAGGTCGCCTGCGTCAAGCGACAGCACCATACCGGTCCCGCCGGTCAACAAATGCCCGGCGATACCGCCAGCACCAAAATACACCTGACCAGGCGTGAGGCGCGCAAACGCTGATGCCCTCTCCTCACCCGCTGTGTTCACAAGACGGGCACCAACGACGCCTGCATCCTCCTCGTTGAGCAGGGTGCGCGCCATCTGCTCCACGGCTCGCGGTCGTGGACAGGCGTCGGGGTTGAGGAAAAAAATCAGATCTGCGTCGCCTGTCACCTCCAAACCGCGATTGTTGCCATACGCAAACCCGCCATTCTTTGGTGCGTGGAGGACGTTGATATTATCCGCGTCATGCATCGCTTGCTGCAGCACCTCTGCGTCGTTGTCCGGTGAGTGATTGTCGACGATGATGATCCGGCTCTTTGCAAATGGCGTGAGCTCCGCCTGCAGAATATCAAGGTTCTCGACGACAAGATGCGCCGCGCGGTAATTCACAATGATCACCGCGATCGACAGTTGCGAGGGTTCCGTGGGGCGCATTTGATGCATGACATTCACGATTACAGCGTCTATATAACAACAACAGCTTGAGATTTTTCGCCAAGCGGCCCCCAGGGGCCGCTTTTGTTGTTTTTGGAGCGCCATTTTGGCTCAGACCGTGCTTGAAGAGCTTTTAACGCCCGTGGTCGAGGCCGCCGGGTTTGAGCTTATTCGTCTGCGGGTCACGGGATCACGCAACAAGACGCTGCAAGTGATGGCGGAGCGCCCGGACGGCACCATGTCGGCGGAGGACTGCGCGGCACTCTCCCGCGCCATCTCTCCTGTGCTCGATGAGAGCGACCCGATCGAGGATGCCTACACCTTGGAGGTGTCATCGCCCGGCATTGACCGTCCCCTCACCCGGCTCAAGGACTTTGAACGGTGGGATGGTTTCGCCGCCAAAATTGAAACCCATCATGCGGTTGAGGGGCAAAAACGCTTCAAAGGCATTCTGGCGGGGGTCGAAGATGACAATGTGCTGGTCGACCTCGAAGGCGAAGAGGAGACCGCGCTGATGCCCTTCTCGCTTATTGCTGCGGCCAAGCTTATCATGACCGATGAGCTCATCACTGAAAGTCTCCGCCGCTCGAAAGCCGCCCTCAAAGGCGGCGAGGCCGAGTGGAGCGAGAACGCTGATGGCCCACAACGCGGGGGGATGAATTGAGATGAGCACCCCCTACCCGTCATGCCGGAAAGCCGCAGGCTTGTCCTGGACCAAGGACAGGACGAGTCATTCAAGGATCCCGGCCCTCCGCTGCGCTGCGGCCGGGATGACGATCTTGATCGCAGGTTGCGGTGCCATCGCTCAGGACACGTGCAACGACCACGGCGGCGTGTGGGACGACAGCATCGATGAATGCCACTGCTCGTATGTGCAGCAAGGCACATATGCTGAAACGCCATCGCCGGAGCAGCTCGCCTGGCGGACGTGGTGCGCAGGCCCCACAGACGTCGACAGCATAAAGAAAAAAGCCGCGGCCACCCCCGCGCCTACTGGAGAGTAACCCATGGCCGTTACCGCCAACAAACTTGAACTGATGCAGATCGCCCGTGCGGTCGCCCAAGAAAAAGGCATTGACCTCGACATCGTGATTGAGGGGATGGAGGATGCGCTCTCGCGCGCGGCCAAGTCTCGTTATGGCCAGGAAACAAACGTCCGGGTGGAGATTGACCCGAAAACCGGCGAACAACGTCTATGGCGTTTGATGGAAGTCGTCGACGAGGTGGAGAACGATTCCACTGAGATTTCCCTCAAGGCTGCCCAACGCCAAAACCCCGAAGCGGAAGTCGGTGACTTCCTTTCTGATCCGCTGCCGCCCGTTGATTTCGGCCGGGTCGCAGCGCTGGCTGCGAAACAAACCATTACCCAGCGCATGCGTGATGCCGAACGCGACAATCAGTATGACGATTATAAGGATCGCGCTGGCGAAATCATCTCCGGCGCCATCAAGCGCCTCGAATATGGTCATGTGATCATTGATTTAGGCAAGGGCGAGGCTGTTATCCGGCGCGACCAGCAAATCCCGCGGGAGCCACTGCGCCAGGGCGACAGGATCCGTGCCTATATTGCTGATGTGCGCCGGGAGCAACGCGGGCCGCAGATCTTCCTGTCCCGGAACCACCCGCAATTCATGGCCAAGCTCTTCGAGCAAGAGGTGCCAGAGGTTTACGACGGCGTGATCGAGATCAAGGCCGTCGCCCGTGACCCAGGCTCTCGCGCAAAAATCGGTGTGCACTCAAACGATAGCTCGATTGACCCCGTCGGCGCCTGTGTCGGGATGCGCGGCAGCCGCGTGCAAGCTGTCGTGGGCGAGCTTGCCGGTGAAAAGATCGATATCGTTCCGTGGTCCGAGGATACAGCCACCTTCGTTGTCAACGCCCTCGCCCCCGCAGAGGTCGCCAAAGTCGTGCTCGACGAAGAGCTGGAGCGGATCGAAGTCGTCGTGCCCGATGAGCAGCTTTCCCTCGCCATCGGTCGCCGCGGCCAAAATGTTCGCCTCGCTAGTCAGCTGACAGGCTTTGAGATCGATATCATGACCGAGGAAGAAGAGAGCGAGAAGCGCCAGAAGGAATACGCCGAACGCTCTGCCCTCTTTATGGAAGTCCTCGATGTCGATGACATGATCGCCAATCTCCTGGTCGCCGAGGGCTTCGCGCGGGTCGAGGAGATCGCTTATGTCGATCTCCATGAAATCGCTCTGATCGAAGGGTTCGACGACGAAACCGCAGAAGAATTGCAGGCCCGCGCCCTCGATCATCTGGAACGGGAACGCCAAGAGCTCGATGCCAAGCGCATCGAGATGGGCGTCGACGATGACATGCTCACCTTCGATATACTGAACCTCAAAATGATCGTGGCCCTCGCTGAGGAAGGCGTGAAATCCGTTGAAGATCTCGCAGGCTGCGTCGCTGATGACCTCACCGGTTGGACGGAACGCGTCGACGGTGAGAAAAAGCATTACGAAGGCATGCTCGAAAAATTCCGCATCAAACCTGATGTGGCCGAAGCGCTCGTCGCCGATGCCCGCGGCCGCATGGGCTGGGACGATGAGGAAGAGCACCACGAGGAGACCGAATCCGTCGAGGCTTAAGAGACAGGGTCGCTGAAAGCTGAGCAACAATGCTAAAATTGTGCGTGGTGGCTGCACCTGGCAGCAAAGGTCCCCCGATTAGATGTCCGCGGGCATAAATTGGGGTGTTGAGAGTGAAGTGGTCGCGGTCCCTCGTTGGACGAGTGATGACCATCGCAGGCTTAGCGTCTGTGGTGATCACCATTGCGATCGCGTCCATCAGCTTCTCGATCGAGTATCGGCGCATGAAGGCGCAGGGCCTTGCAACCCTGGAAAAAGAAACCGTCTCCATGGTGTCCGAACACCAGGTGTTGTTTGACCAGCTCAGAACCCATCAGCAGGCCAGCCTTGAGGGCATGTGGGCCAGGTATCACTCAATTGATCCGGCTGCTGCATCGGCCACGTTGGATGCCATCATGCCAGAATATGGCGACGGCACACGCCGCAGCATCGATGGCCTTTTCAATGGCATCGCCAACGGAGAAGGTCAGCGCACCTATGGTATTGGGGCTTACATCACGCGAGCAGATGAGCTTACCGACCACGACAAGTCTCTTTTAGTTGCTGCTTATGAGACGGTCCGGACGTTTGGTCCGAGCTTGTCCGGGCAATTTGATAACTTCTGGTTCTTTTCCACGCGCGGTGACGTGATCATTTTTGCGCCAAAGCGGCCCAATAAGCTTTTGACCTATCGACGCGATTTGCCGGCGGACTGGAACTTCTCGTCGGCCCCGATCGCTCAAGTGATCACACCTGAATACAATCCCGACCGCCGTCTCATCTGTTCAGGCCTTTCAAGCTTTGTCTATGACGCGGTTGGAAAATCAGTGACCACAAGCTGCGAAACACCTGTCGACGCGGTCGACGGCACCACGCTGGGCGCATTTGGTGTCACTCTTCCTCTCACAGGCTGGCTCAAGACCATGGTGTCCGTGGACGAGGGCAGCACCCATGATGTGGTGATTGCGAGCAATGAGTTTGGTCTTCTGTCGCACACGGACCTACCACAAGATTCCACCGCGGATGATGTGGCTACGATAAGCAACAACATCGAGATCGACCATCTCTTGCGCCGCGCGACGGGGTCATCAGGTTCGTTTGAACACGATGGTTTGGGACTGATGGTGGCTTATGCTGCTTTTGATGGGCCAGGCTGGACCCTTCTGACAATCCAGCCCAATGGGGTGATTGCTGCGCAGGCTTTCATGCTCGCTTTGCGGGCTGCGGGGGCTGTTTTGTTGACCACCCTCCTCCTGCAGGCCTTGATCGCTTATCTCGTTTATCGAAGGATTGCGCGCCCGCTGACCCGTTTGACCCGAACAGCGGCGTCCGAAACCGAGGACGCCGGCGTCACGCTTCGCGCGCTCTCGACACGCCAAGACGAGCTGGGCGCCCTCGCAACAGCACTCGTCTGGCGCGACAAAAGGCTGGAAGACTTGGTTGAAACGCTTGAACAGCGGGTTCTTGAACGCACCGCCGAACTCGACAGAGCACGCGAGGAAGCGGAAGCCGCAAATGACGCCAAGACCGTGTTTCTCGCCAATATGAGCCATGAAATTCGAACACCCATGAATGGCGTCGTCGGCATGGCGGAGGCCCTTGAACGCACCAGCCTCACGCAGCCACAGCGGAACTATGTGAAGGTTGTCACATCGTCCGGACGCACCCTTTTGGGGCTGATCGATGATATTTTGGACATCTCAAAAATCGAGGCTGGCAAACTCGTCATTGAGCGGATTGCTGCTGAGCCGTTCGCCATCATTTCTGATGTCCGGAGCCTCTATGCAGAACTCGCTCAGCAAAAAGGTCTCTCCCTGACCATCGATGACGACGAGATGGAAGGACAACTGATCTACACAGATCCGCTCCGTCTACGGCAAATCATCTCCAACTTGGTGTCCAACGCCATCAAGTTTACCGATACCGGCAACGTGAACGTGGCAATCAAGCGCATCGACGAGCGTACCGTGGGCATCAACGTAAGCGATACCGGCAGCGGTATCAGGACAGAAGATCAAGATCGTATCTTCAGTAAGTTTGAGCAAGCCAAAGACAGCACATCCCGGCGGTTTGGCGGCACTGGCCTCGGCCTCGCCATCTCCAAACAACTCGCGCAACTCTTGGGCGGTGACCTTGTTGTGTCGTCAAAAGAGGGTCTGGGCTCGACATTCTCTGTGACGATCGAAGGAGAATCCCTCGGCCTACGAACAGAAAAAAATGAGCGTGGTCAAACAAAGGGTGAGGAGATCAGTGAAGAACAGGTGCGCGGCCTCTCAGTCCTTGTGGCCGAGGACCTGATCGTCAACCGGCAAGTGCTCATGGCTGTCTGCAAACCGCTCGGTCTTGATTTTGTGATGGCCGAGAATGGTCAAGAAGCGCTCGATTCCCTCCGCACACGAGATTTTGATGCCGTTCTCATGGACATCAGAATGCCTGTCATGGACGGGCTTGAAGCCACCCGCAGAATTCGCGCTGGGGAGGCCGGTGCGCGCGCCGCCACCACGCCCATTATCGCGCTGACCGCCAACGCCATGAGTGATCAAGTCGCCGAAAGCCTCCGTGCCGGAGCAGACGCCCATGTCGCTAAGCCCGTCAGTCGCAGCGCCATTGTTGATGCCTTGTGGAACCATTGCGTCAAACCCAAAGGCGGGGACGAGCACAAGCGTGCCGTCATGGCCCAAAAGGGTCCGCACACCTAAGGCGCAACGCTGTGTCTTGACATTGCTTGGCTCGGTCGCTCTCCGTCATGGCGCTAGCGTCTTTTCAATGAAGGGCATGTGATGGAGCGCCCCCCAGTCTCCGCCTATATCCGGACCAAGAACGAAGCGCGCCGCATCGGCGCGGTGGTGAGCGCAGCACGCGCAGCCGCGCGCGAAGTGATCGTGGTTGATTCAGGATCCACCGACGGCACCCAAGAGATTGCCCGCGAAGCGGGAGCCGATGTCCATCATATCGAATGGCGCGGCAATGGTGGGCAGAAACGAGCGGCCGAAGATCTTTGCACCCATGACTGGCTTCTCGACCTCGACGCCGATGAGGTGATCGATGAGGATATGGCGCGGTCAATCCGTGCGCTGTTCAAGGATGGCGGGGAGCCAGAACACATGGTCTACGGGCTAAGGCAGGTGCATGCTGTTCCCTTTGGTGAGCCTTGGTGGGGCACCGATATCATCGTGAAAAACAAGTTCTACGACCGCCGCCGGATCCGGATTCCCGATCACCCCGCTTGGGATCAGCTCGAATACTCCAAGCGCGACAGCCCTCGTCTCGGCGGCTTTATGCTGCATCACATGTTCGCGGACATTGGCGATCTTGCGAAGAAGCAAGAGCGTAACATGACAAGGCGCGCAGCAGGCGTGAAGCAAAAGTCCAAGCGCGCACTCGCTTTCCGCATCATCTTTGCCTTCCCCATCTACTTCCTCAAGCGCTATATCGGCAAAGCGCTCTTCACGCGGGGCGTTTACGGTTTCGCCTTTTCGATGACGATCGCGTATGGGCGATGGTTAAAGGATGTGAAACTTTACGAACGTCACCTAAAGGCCGAACAGGATCAAAAGACAGAAGACTCTGGAAGTTAAGGATCATCACCATGCTGAACTTTGATGCTCTTCGCGAGGCCCGGACCCGCACCGAACCCTTCACCTATATTGTTGCTGAAGACACGTTGACCCTCGACGAGGCAGAAGGCGTGCGGGAAGATTACCCAGAGATCACCAAGACCGGGTATCTGCCGCTCTCGAAGCTTGAATCGCGCGGCAGCTTTAAAGAGCTGATTGACGATCTTCAGTCAGAAGAACTGGCCGAAGTCTTGTCGGAGAAGTTGAACCTCGACCTGCAGGACAAGCCGCGCATGATCACGGTGCGGAAACACTCCAAGATCGGTGATGGCCGGATCCATAATGATAGCCTATCCAAGATCTGCACCATGCTCGTGTACCTCAATGAGGATTGGGACCCCGAAGAGGGCGGCGCCATCCGTGCTCTGAATGGTGAGCAAAGCATGGACGATTTTGCCGAGGAGGTGACGCCGGTCGCGGGCAATGTGTTCGCCTTTGCTCGGTCAGAGACCAGCTGGCACGGCCATCCCCCCTTTGCCGGTGAGCGCTATGTGATCCAAATCACCTTCCTCACAAGCCAAGAGGAACTGGACCGCAAAGAAAACCGCGGCGGGATCCAACTCTTCCTCAAAAAATTCTTTGAACGGAGTTAAAGATCCCGCGAACGCTCAACGCACTCGCTCAGGCATAGGAGATAGAAGAGCGTGCTTCTTCGTCGGCTCATAGACCATGTCCAGGCGCAAAACTGGACGGCCGTTGCGCTTGATTTCTTGATCGTCGTGATCGGCGTTTTCATGGGTATTCAGGTGTCGAACTGGAATGCCGCTCGAGCCGATCGTGAGGTGGAGCGCTATTATATTTCGCGGCTCACCGAAGAAGTTCAGTCGTCGATCGCGTTCAACACGTATCTCGAAGAGACGCTCCTGCGACGCATCGACGAGGCAAGAATCGTCCGCACCGCCCTCGAAGACTGCAGCGCGACCGACCCAGCCCTTTTTGGCAACACAGCATACAACCTAGGAAAGAACGCACCGGCGACGCTATCACGCGGCATCTATGTCGAAATGCTCAGCACAGGTGGTCAGGGATTGATCCGGTCGAGCGCCATCAGAGAGATTGTGGCCGATACATATGAATATGTCGAGCTACAAGACTCCCTCTTTGGGCTGATGGACGGAGATGATCGGTTTGCGCGGCTGGCCATCGCAACTGGGGTCAGCATGCGGATTGATGCCCCTTTCGCCTATGATGAACGCCACCCGGCCGCAGCGTTTCATTTCGATTACGATACGCTTTGTCAGGATGAGGTTTTTCTCAACGCCTTTGATCAATTAATGACCTCCAACTTCGAAGTGCTCTCGCGCTATGGTCGCGTGCAGGAACGTTTGGACGTGTTGGAGAAGAGCCTGCGCGAGTATGGCGACACGCTCTGAACCGCGGTTCCGTCATGCCCAAAACATCAAGAACAGATGACGTTTAGCCCTGATTAGTCTTCGCGTTTGAGATCGGCGAAATCAAACACACGCTCGTCAACCAAATGGCTGGGACGGACATTCTGCAGGGCACGGAACATAATATCGCGCTTGCCAGGGCGTTTGGTCTCCCATTCGTTCAGAAGATCCTTCATCGCCTGGCGCTGTAACCCCTCTTGAGTTCCGCAAAGGTTGCACGGAATGATCGGGAACTGACAAAGCTGAGACAATTTTGCAAGATCCGTTTCAGCTGTGAACAGCAGGGGGCGGAGAACAAAAAGATCGCCCTCGTCATTCTTGAGCTTCGGCGGCATCGCCGCCAGACGGCCGCCATGCAGCAAGTTCATCATAAAGGTCTCAAGGGCGTCATCGCGGTGGTGGCCGAGCACGATGGCGTCACAACCCTCTTCCCGGGCGACCCGGTAAAGGATGCCGCGGCGAAGGCGGGAGCATAGGCTACAGAATGTGCGGCCCTCCGGGACCTTGTCGGTCACAATCGAATAGGTGTCCTCGGTGATGATCCGATAACGGACGCCCAAGCCATCGAGATAGGTCGGGAGCACCTCTTTCGGGAAACCCGGCTGGCCCTGATCGAGATTGCAAACCAACAGCTCCGCCCTCAGCGCGCCTTGCCATTTGAGGTCAAGTAGCGCCGCAAGCAGACCATAGCTGTCCTTGCCGCCCGACAAACAGACGAGCCATTTTTGCGGCGCGCCGTCCGCCCGCGGCGCATCCATCGCAAATTTGTGGACAGCCTCCTGCGTCTGCCGAACGATCCGTTTACGCAATTTCTTAAAGGTCAGCGAAGAAGGCGCCTGGGCATAGGCAGGAAGACCGGGCTTCTGCGACGTTGATGTCGCCTCGTTTGCTTCTGCAGAAAAAGCGTCGTCACCCAACATCACCGGATCCCAAAAGCGCGCTTAGTTTTGGCTGCTCAGCGCAACAAATTCATCCCAGGTCACGATGTCATCGCCATTCGCATTGACGGTGTTGAACGCGCGATCAAAGGCATTGAACCGGCGGATCCGCCGCGACATGCCAATATCGTCCTCGGCATTGGCGCGCACAAACGCCTCAAATTCGTCCGCCGTCAGACCAGGCTCACCGTCCGTGTTGGCTTGCGCATAGTTCTCTTCTGCCAACGCACGCGCGTCCTCCGCCAGTTGGGCGTGCGCCGGTACCGCAAAAGCCCCAACAAGCAGCACCGCGACCAAGCCAGCGCCGCAACCAAAAGACTTGGTCATGGTGTTCTTCCTCTTTCCCGTGGCGGGCAATGTCGCCTCGATCAGTCCCGGTAGTCAGGCTGGTCGCGATCAAGTTTCCGCATCAGCGCCGGCCAAATCAGTGCGTCGGCACTTAAGGTCAGACCGTTTTTCCCAATGAACTCGTTCTTCACGAGCACATCAGGCTGCGTCGGATAGAGCTCCCGGTTACCCGTCAGGCTCGCCACCTGCATCGAACAGGCGCGCTCTAAGAAATACATCCGCGTGAATGCCTGGGCCACTGTTGCACCGACAGTCAGTGTCCCGTGGTTTCTCAGCAGCATTGTGCCCTTATCGCCGAGATCGGCTTGCAGGCGTGGGCGCTCATCATGGTCAAACGCGACGCCTTCATAGTCATGATAGGCGATATCGCCGACCACCAGCTGCGATGTTTGGTTCAATGGAAGCAGGCCCTCGGCCATGGTCGACACAGCGGTGCCGTCAATGGTGTGAAGATGCATGACGCATTGCGCATCGTCCCGTGCTGCGTGCACCGCGGAGTGAATGGTGAAGCCAGCGGGGTTCACATCGTAAGGGCTTTCACCAACCTTGTTGCCATCCATGTCGATACGGACAAGGCTGGTGGCGGTGATCTCTTCGAAGAGCATGCCATAAGGGTTGATCAAAAAGTGATGGTCTGGCCCTGGCAGGCGCGCAGAAATATGGGTGAAAACAAGATCATCCCAACCAAAATGCGCCACCAACCGGTAGGCGGCGGCCAGGTCGTGTCGGAGCTGGCCCACCTCTGGGGTCATGGATGAGGGATGGCTCGCGGTCGTGCTCATGGCGGGTCCTCCAATGATGTGTTGGTGCTCTTCCGGCGTTCGTTCCGCCGATCCTTACCATGGCAAGACCCCCGGAGACCAGCGCATGGCAGCTGCCGAGGGGACAAGCGGTGCCAGACGTCAATCGAGCACTTGAACTTCAAACTTCATCACGCTTTTGTGTGGTAACGATTGTTGCATCGCATCGAACAATGGAAAGGTCACGGCCACTGGGTCGCGTCCGATCATCAGGACAGCATTTTTGGGGGCACACCATGAGCCGTCCATCTATGGAACTTTTGCTCGCCACTCCGCGGGGCTTTTGCGCTGGAGATCTGCAATGTCGGTAATTCCCAAGCACTGAGCGATGCAAGGAGGAACAGCAAATACATTGATTAATCCATTAATAGATGTAGTAGTGGTAGCTGCAGTACTCACACAAAAACTAGCACTTCTGACTGTATTGGTTTGACTATGAGTACCAGTATTATCGGTTCCAAGAACCCAAGCTGCGTCGACATATTCGGTTCCGGGAGAGCAACAACATTTTTCATTGAACATAAGACGTGCCTTATCAGTAGAAATTCGGTCGCATCTAGCCTGGCAATCGTTTAAATAGACTTCATTGTTTAAACCGCAAGTTTTTTCAATAGGAACGTATAACATGCACACAGC
>JBCCBY010000065.1:0-12736 GCA_039033795.1 Pseudomonadota bacterium
ATCGCTTCGATGGCTTTCTCGGCAACACCAATCGTCCGCATGCAGTGGTGGATGCGGCCTGGGCCAAGCCGTCCTTGGGCGATCTCGAAACCGCGGCCTTCGCCGAGGATCATGTTCGAGGCAGGGACGCGAACGTCTTTCAGTTCGACTTCCATATGGCCGTGCGGAGCATCATCATAGCCGAACACAGGCAGATGGCGTTTGACGGTCACGCCTGGGGTGTTCGCGGGCACCAGGATCTGCGACTGCTGCTGATGGCGCGCAGCATCCGGATCATTTTTGCCCATCACGATATAGATGGCGCAGCGCGGGTCGCCTGCGCCTGACGACCACCACTTGGTGCCGTTGATGACGTATTCGTCGCCATCGCGCTCGATCCGCGTTTCAATGTTGGTGGCATCGGACGACGCAACGGCGGGTTCGGTCATCAAAAAGGCCGAACGGATTTTGCCGTCGAGAAGCGGCATCAGCCATTCTTCTTTTTGCTCCGGCGTGCCGTATTTATAGAGCACTTCCATGTTGCCTGTGTCGGGTGCGGCGCAGTTGAAGACCTCTGGCGCGATGTGGCATTTGCCCGTAATCTCCGCAATCGGAGCATATTCAAGATTGGTGAGACCCGCACCGAGCTCTGCGTCGGGCAGGAACATGTTCCAAAGACCAGCGTCGCGCGCTTTGTCTTTCAATTCTTCGATGACTGGCGGAATCTGCCAAGGATTTCCTTGCGCGCGGAATTCCGCATGCTGTTTTTTGTAGACTTCGTAGCCTGGCTCAATGTGCTCGGCCATGAAATCTTCGACCTTGCGAATGAGATCTTTGACCTTGTCGGTGTGGTCAAAATGCATGGCGGTTTCCTCGTTTCCAATGCGTCGCGATGTTTTCACCAAATTGAGCACGCTGAATGCCATTTGGTCAAAGCATGAATGTTGTGACTTTTGGCCTCCACCCACGAATAGGGGCAACAGGGCGGTAAAAGCCCCCGTGTGAACAGGGACGTTCTGGATGGACAGCGGATACAGAAAACGCGCCGGATTGATGGCGAGCGTGGGTCTTGCGATCCCCGTGGCGACCACGCTGATCTACATGTCGGCGCTGAGCGCGTTGTCGACGGATTCCTATTATAATGAGCGTTGGTCTGATGTGGTCAGTGTTTGGCTGACCGAAGTCATCGGCTTTGCGATCGGCATGATCGCCGCGCTGGGGCTTGCGAGCCAGCCTGGTTCGGAAAAGGCATCGTGGAATGCCGTGGCATGCGGCGGGCTGTTCGGCATCGTGTCGACCGCCATCGGCATTGGTCTTTTTAAAGGCTTCGGTACGGCAGGTGACCAGTTTGATGATTTGACCCATGCCATCGTGAACCTCTCGTTCTTCTTCTACTTCTTGAGCAAAACGCTGATTGGTGCTGGTGTCGCAGGTGTCGGCGTCGAGCTTTTGCGGCGCGGCGCGTTGTTCGGCAAAGCGGTGGGTCTTCTTGCAGGACTGACCGGTTTGGCGGCGGTCGTCGTGAATGTTGCTGCGATGGCCACGGGTACGGAGCTTGTTATGCCTGGCGGCGTCACAGGCACACTCGCCGGTGCGATCGGCGCGGTGGCAGTTCTTGTGGTCACCCGCTTGCCGCGATCGGTCATCGATAAAAAAGAAGGGGCGGGGACGTCCGTTTAGGGAGCATAAGTCTATGACAACGTCCTACAGTCGACGCGCCGGATCGGTCGCCAGTCTTGGGCTATTGATCCCGGTCGCCACAACCGTCACCTATATGCTGACCTTGGGCGGCCCGGACCGGGCGGGTTATGGGCCCGGCTATGCGGGCGTTGAGGGCTATTTTACGGAGCGTTGGAGCGACATCGTCACGGTATGGACGATAGAGAGCGTCGGCTTCATCCTCTGCGCGATCGCATCGTTCGGTTTGGCGGCGGCGCAGGAAAAAGGGCGCGCGGCGTGGAATGCGGTTGCGCTCGGCAGCCTCGGCGGGTTCGTCTCAACGGCCATGGGCATCAGTCTTTTCCAGGGTTTTGGGACGGCAGGTGAGGACCATTTTCCGCTCATGGTGGCTGTCCTCAACAGCTCATTCTTCTTCTTCTTTGTAGGGAAGGCACTGACCGCCGCGGGCGTTGCTGGTTTGGCGGTTGAGCTTTTGAAGGATGGCAATCTCGCCTCAAAGCTTTTGGCCCTTATCGGCGGTGTGGTTGGTCTGGGTGCGCTGGCGATCAACACGGTGGCAGCCGCGCGCGGCTTGGACTTGGTGTTGCTCGGCGGCTTTTCAGGAACCGTGGCGACCGCCCTTGGGATCCCGATCGCCTTTCTTGTCACCCGTTCAGCGGCGACGGGCAGCGAAGAAGTCGCGTAGCAGCCTTGCTGCCTCATCCGCCAAGACGCCGCTGGTCACCGCGGGCCGGTGGTGGATGGTGGGTTGCTCAAACAGCCGAGGGCCATGCTCGATCGCGCCGCCTTTTTGATCGCTAGCGCCATAGATGAGGTGGGCGATGCGCGCTGTGCTGATCGCTCCCGCACACATCGCGCAGGGCTCCAACGTCACCACAAGCGTGCATCCTGTGAGGCGATAATTCCCCAGGGCCTGGCTTGCGTGTCGCAGTGCCATAATCTCTGCGTGGGCTGTGGGATCATTCTCTGTAATCGGAGCGTTATGCGCTTCAGCGATAACGTCGCCCTGCGGATCGATGACAAGAGCGCCGACAGGGACCTCGCCGCGCTTCGCCGCCTGCGCCGCGAGCTCTAATGCTCGCCGCATCCACGTTTCGTGATGGATGGTCACCGCTAGCGATCGGCTGATTGAAGAATATCGATAGGGGTCAAACCGAAGGCACCTTTGGGCGTATCGTAATCACCTGCCAGCACCTCGTAATGCAGGTGGATAGGGATCGAATAGCTCGCCGTGTTGCCCATAATCCCAAGCACCGTTCCCATCTGGACCGATCGACCCTCCTGCGCTTCGCCCGTGATGCTGCGCAAGTGAGCATAGCGGGTAAAGACACTGTCAGCGTGTTGGATCAGCACATAATTGCCGTAGTCGTTGCGGTAGCCTGACTCAACGACCGTGCCCGCTCCGGCTGCGACCACTGGACCAGCGGGTTGGCTTTGTAAATCAATGCCTTTGTGAAGCCTACCGTTCCGATAGCCGAAGTTCGACGACAAACAGGATTTCGGCGCGGGGTTGATCAACACCCGTACATTGTTGACCCTGGCAAACGGCACATAGCCAAGGACCTGTCGGTCGGCGTCGGTCCGCGGTGCGTTGCTCACGCTCATACGCGGGCAAAGCACCAAACTTGGTTCGGGAGAGAACCCAGGCGCCAACCGGCTTTCAGCTGAGGTTGACGCTCCCTCATCATTGGCAACGTCTGAATCAGTGGTGGCGCAGGCGGTTAAAGCGATCATGGCCACAAGGGCCGCAAACCAAACAGAACAACGCATAGTGTGATTGTGTCCCGTTCCCAGGGCAGCCGCAAGCGCGTGCTGCGCCGCAGAGTCCAGAAGCAGCAGGAAAGTAGTTATTGACGCCCCAAGATCTTCCCTTAGATAGCGTTTAGCAGCCAAGCGCGTTGAGTGCTAAAAGCGGCTGTTGTCTATCATTCACCTCTATCTGGAGAGCACCATGGCTTTCAGACCACTTCACGACCGGGTCCTCGTTCGCCGCGTCGAAGAAGACGAAAAAACCGCAGGCGGCATCATCATTCCTGATTCTGCGAAAGAAAAACCACAGCAAGGCGAAGTCGTTTCTGTTGGTTCTGGCACCAAGTCCGAGAACGGTGACGTCACCCCTCTCGACGTCAGCGCTGGCGACAAGATCCTATTCGGCAAATGGTCGGGCACCGAGGTCAAGCTCGACGGCGAAGACCTTCTGATCATGAAGGAAAGCGACATCCTGGGCATCCTTGCCTAAGCGCATCGCCGTTCATCAGTATACACCAAGAATTTTAGGAGAATATCATGGCTGCTAAAGAAGTTCGCTTCGAAGCCGATGCCCGTGAGCGGATGCTCAAAGGCGTCGATACCCTTGCCAACGCTGTTAAGGTGACCCTCGGCCCGAAAGGCCGCAACGTCGTCATCGACAAGTCCTTCGGTGCACCGCGCACGACCAAAGACGGCGTGACTGTCGCCAAAGAGATCGAGCTTGAAGACAAGTTCGAGACCATGGGCGCCCAGCTCATCAAAGAGGTTGCCTCGAAAACCAATGACATCGCTGGTGACGGCACGACCACGGCGACTGTTCTTGCTCAAGCCATCGTCAAAGAAGGCGCAAAATCTGTCGCTGCTGGGATGAACCCCATGGACCTCAAGCGCGGCATCGACCTCGCAACGACCCAGGTTCTGGAGACCATCAAGTCGAACTCGACCCCTGTCGAGGGAAGCCAAGGCATCACCCAGGTTGGCACGATCTCAGCCAATGGCGAAGCGTCGATCGGCGAAATGATCGCCCACGCCATGGACAAAGTCGGCAACGAAGGCGTGATCACGGTCGAAGAGAGCAAAACCGCTGAAACCGAACTCGACGTCGTTGAAGGCATGCAGTTCGACCGCGGCTATCTCTCACCTTACTTTGTGACGAATGCGGAGAAAATGTCGGTGGAGCTTGAGGATCCTTTCATCCTTCTGCACGAGAAA
This sequence comes from Pseudomonadota bacterium, assembly GCA_039033795.1. Classification (GTDB taxonomy): domain Bacteria; phylum Pseudomonadota; class Alphaproteobacteria; order Caulobacterales; family Parvularculaceae; genus Parvularcula. Next base: position 4,621 of record JBCCBY010000065.1, read on the forward strand.
AAACTCTCCAACCTCCAGTCGATGCTTCCTCTCCTTGAAAGCGTTGTTCAATCGAGCCGTCCGCTCCTCATCATCGCAGAAGACGTTGAAGGCGAAGCGCTTGCAACGCTCGTCGTCAACAAACTGCGCGGTGGTCTGAAGGTTGCTGCGGTCAAAGCCCCTGGTTTCGGCGATCGCCGCAAAGCCATGCTCGAAGACATCGCGATCCTGACCGGCGGTCAAACCGTCTCGGAAGATCTCGGCATCAAGCTTGAAAATGTTGGCGTTGATATGCTCGGTACCGCCAAGCGCGTTGTCATCAACAAAGACGACACGGTGATCGTCGACGGTGCTGGCGACAAAGGCGACATCGAAGGCCGGACCGCTCAGATCCGTGCACAGATCGAAGAAACCTCGTCGGACTACGACCGTGAGAAGCTGCAAGAACGCCTGGCTAAACTCGCTGGCGGTGTGGCTGTGATCAAAGTCGGCGGCGCCACCGAAGTCGAAGTCAAAGAGCGCAAAGACCGCGTCGATGACGCGCTCAATGCAACGCGCGCTGCTGTTGAAGAAGGCATCGTTCCTGGTGGCGGTTCGGCTCTTCTTTACGCCTCGAAAGGCCTTGAAGGTCTGACCGGCGAGAATGACGACCAGACAGCTGGTGTCGCGATTGTCCGCCGTGCGCTTCAGGCGCCTATCCGTCAGATCGTTGAGAACGCGGGCGAAGAGGGCTCGATCGTTGTCGGTAAGCTCCTCGAGCAAGCTGACACCAAGTTCGGCTACAACGCACAAACCGGCGAGTTCGGTGACCTCACTGGCATGGGTATTGTTGATCCTGCCAAAGTGGTTCGCACGGCACTGCAGGACGCAGCATCGGTCTCTGGTCTTCTGATCACGACCGAAGCGATGATTGCTGATGCGCCGAAGAAAGAAGGCGCCGCTGCTCCTGCGATGCCCGACATGGGCGGCATGGGCGGCATGATGTAAGCCGAAGCTTTTACAGCACAGGAAAAGGCGGCCAATGGGCCGCCTTTTTTGTTGTGACGGAGTATAATTGCTGCGGCTGCGAAGATGCCATTCTCACTGGGAAGTTGACACAGTGTATGACAAAACCCCGGGGCGTTAATTTGTAATAGAGAAGGGCAGTTGCTTAAAGACTGCCTCCCACCAAGGCCTGTTATCTTTGATCGGTGACGCACGGAAACTCTAGGGTTTAAGCGAGGTTAAAGCGTGCGCATCACTTTTTCTTTTTTCCTCTTCCGTTTTCGGTCGGCTTGTGTGTAGCCTTTTCAGGTCGATGGGATCTCGATCTCTCGATGGAAGGAGGCACATTGTGATCAAGAGCATCCTCAAACGTCGTGGCCAAGGCGACGATGAAAACCAAATTCTTGAGGCGAACGGCGATTTTGATATCACCACTGGCCGGTTTCCGGGTCGCTCGGTGATTGCGTTCCAAAAGCGTGGAGGTCAGGTCACGGCGCTAGAAGTGACCGAGCAAGGCGCTGAAATCGTCAAAGGTCTGGCGGTCGGCGCGATCATTTCCGAGCTTGAGGAAGCGCGCGATGATCTTGCGGCCGCAGCTGTGCTTCCCTTAACATCCGATCGCGGTGCGAGCCGAGAAGAAGCCGAGGCTTTTATCCAATCGCTTGATCTTCTTGATGCTGCGGAAAAGCAGATGTTGCTCGGGGCGCTTCCGCGATAGGGCACCGCCCATGAAAGAGCATGAACGCCCCAGCGGTTTTCCCTGGCCGCCTATCGTGACCCTTTTGGGCATCGTTTCGATGTTTGTTCTTGGCGAGCTTTTGCCCATGGAGCCGAGCCCTCGACTGCTCCAACCCATCGGCGTGGCATTAATCGTTCTTGCGCTGACGCTTGATGTCTGGGTGCTGCTGATTTTTCTTCAGCACAAGACAACGATCAGGCCCGATCGTGCCGCAAGCCACCTTGTCACCAGTGGTCCATTTTCGGTCAGCCGCAATCCGATCTACGTGGCCAATCTCGCGCTTTTGTTGGGTTTCGGGATGGCCACGCGCAACATCTGGGCACTCCCGGCGCTCACGGCTGTTTTCTTGCTGATCGATCGTCTGGCGGCAGCGCCGGAGGAGCGCCACCTCGCTGCTCGGTTTGGCCGCGACTATGAGAACTATCGCCAGCGCGTTCGTCGCTGGCTCTAATGCGCTATGCCTGAATTGCCTGAGGTCGAGACGGTGCGGCGCGGACTTGCTCCTGCGATGACGGGTTCTGTCATCACCGCGGTGGACCAACGCCGTCCCGATCTTCGGTTTCCGTTTCCGGACAATTTCGCGCAAAGAGTGACCGGAGCCACGGTGCAATCGGTGGAGCGGCGCGCGAAGTTTTTGATGTTTCCTCTCGACAGCCAGGAAACGATGATCGCGCATTTGGGCATGACCGGACGATTTTCGATCGTTGCTGGTCACCGGAGACTTGAGCCCGGTGCCTTTTATGCGCCGGATCCACCAGGTGGGCACGATCATCTCATTTTAGAGGTGAAAGCGCCCACCGGTTTGTCCCAGCGGATCACCTTTTCTGATCCGCGCCGCTTTGGTTTCATCGAGCTCTTGTCCACTGCAGAATTAGCATCGGGGCGTCTTTCGGGGCTGGGCCCCGAGCCGCTCAGCCCTACCTTCTCTCCTGAGGTGCTGGTGGCGAGGCTCAAGGGTAAGGCCACACCCATCAAGTCTGCTCTGCTCGACCAGAAGGTCGTTGCCGGGCTGGGAAATATTTATGTCTGCGAAGCGCTTTTGAGGGCGAGGATTAGCCCAAAGCGACTAGCGCGGACGATTGGTTTGGTGCGCGCCCAGCGTTTGGTGGCAGCCATCAAGACTGTCCTCAGCGAAGCGATTGAGGCGGGCGGTTCGACGTTGCGAGATTACGCCGCAGCCGATGGCAGCGAAGGTGAATTTCAGCAACGTTTTTATGTCTATGGCAGAGAGGGGGAGCCGTGTTTACACTGTGCATCACCCGTCAAACGTATGGTTCAATCAGGCCGCTCCACATTCTATTGCAGCTCGTGCCAGCGGTAACGAAAATTCTTTTCTTAGGGGCGTTGACCACCGCAATTCTGTTCGTCTATGGGCTCCGCTCGTCTTTAAAAAAAGGGTCTGACCCAGCATGGCCAACACCACGTCGGCACAGAAAATGGTTCGCAAGATTGAACGTCGGACGGCGGTCAATAAATCCCGGCGAAGTCGTGTTCGGACGTTTGTTAAAAAGATCGATCTTGCGGTTGAGGCAGGTGATGTTGCTGAAGCGCAAGCAGCTCTTCGTTCAGCCGAGTCAGAGATCATGCGAGCGGTTTCAAAAGGCGTTATCCATAAGAACACAGCATCCCGCAAAGTGTCGCGCTTATCAAAGCGTGTGAAAGCACTCGCTTCTTAATCCCAACCATCTGCCGACTGACGGTCGCTAGTCAGAGCTTTTGTAAGCTGCCCATCGTCTTTGGGCGGCTTTTTTTGTTCCGTTAGCGGCTGTTTTGTTCTGTGGAAAATTTCCGCGCGCGTGATTGTACAACGGAGTTTCCTGATTCGCCTGCAAGTTTCGATGCTTCACATTTTCGTGTGGTGGAAGCGGGCGAAAAGATATGCATTCGCCGTTGTCACAAGGTTGTCATTGACGAAACTATGGGTAGCTTAGACCTACGACGGGCAGTCGGGCGCAACGTCTAACGAGGGAGGATATAATGAATCAAAAGCACCCCCATATTGAAACGCAACTCTTGGGTTCTGAAAATTACTCCGCATGCGCCAATGAGCAATTTCGCTCGCTCTGCTGGGTGAAATCCGGTGGACAATACCTTTCGCTTACGGATAGGTAGGCTGTTTAGTACAAGTCAGTCACTCCTAACAATCGATATGATGGCGGCCGATGAAACGGCTGATAACTTTTGCTATGCAAAGGCTCACGATGCAGAACGCTCAGAGTACGCACGAAAATTCTCCAACGCAACAATTCAGTGACTTTAAGACGCTTCTCCGGGAGCAATTTGGTGAGGCAATTTACGACAGTTATTTTGATGGCCTCAGTTTGGCAGAGGCCGATGAGGCTGGCGTCACTCTTTATGCCCCCTCCCGGTTTTCAGCGACGCTGATATCTCAACGCTTCGCCGGTCGCATGCACCAGATGTGGTCGGAGCGTTATGGGCCGGTTCCCGACCTGCGGGTCAGGGGTGCTCAAGATATGGGCGCACTCGGCGTTCAGGCTGGTCTGTCGCCAGACCTCGGCCAGTCCGCGGTCCGATCCCGGCCGGTTCAGCAAACCCGCCCCTCTCAGAATGATGCGGCTGCATCGTCTTTTGACTGCGCGGCGACCGGTATCTTTGCGCGCGGTATGACTCTGGATCGTTTTTGTACAAATGATACCAATAGGCTTGCGCGTCGTGCGGCTGCGAAGATTTTGGATGAATCGGGCCAAGGCGTCATTATGATCCATGGCGCAGCGGGGCGCGGAAAGACGCATTTGCTGAACGCGGTTGGTCAGGAATGGTTGCGGTGTAACCCCAATGACAGTGTCCTTTACCTTACCTATGATTCGCTGATGACTGATGTGTCTGAGGCGTTCATCTCGAAAAGTGTGAAGGAACTTCGCACCTTTTTGCAGAACACTGATGTTTTGCTTATAGACGATATACAATTGCTCCGGGGGCGCAAAAGGACGCAAGAAGAGCTTGATTGCTTGATCGATAAACTACGCGGTGCGGGCAAACGTGTGCTCGTGGCCGGTGCGTTGCCTCCAACCCAGCTGGCGGAGACCGGTATTTCGTCGCGTCTGGCTGGTCGGCTGGGCGGTGGTCTTTGCGTTCAGGTGAACAAACCCGATCTCGATTTGCGGATGAAAATTGCGACGCAATTGGCAGAGGAGGCCTCCGCCGCGTCGGGGGTGGCGATCTTGCGCCGCCATTTGGAATTTATCGCGCGCCGTTGCGAAGACTCTGTTCGCGAACTCGAAGGCGCGATGAGCCTCGTCCAAGTCGCAACGGAGGCGGAAGCCGACATTGGCAGAGAGTTGAGTGATGATCGCCTGCGCCAATTGTTGTCCGAGCACCTGAACAACAGACGTCCTTCCCTGACCCCGGAGGCGATCTTTGATTACACAACCGAGGTCTTTGGGTTGTCGAAGTCAGATTTGTTGGGGCGGTCTCGGAAGCAACCGATCGTCCGAGGGCGTCACGCCTTCTGCCTGGCTGTACGTAAGCTGACCGATACGCCATTGACGGCCATCGGATCGATGATCGGCCGCGACCACACCACGGTGATGCATTCGATCAAAACGGCTGAGATTCTGGCTGAATCCGACGCAACTTTTGGTGCGCGGATCACGCAGATCTTCGACGAGTTTGACCATAATTCTTGAGGGTGCACACGTATTCCAACCTAGCGTTGGACGATCTGGTATGCTGTTCTTTGCGCCCCGAGTGAGTCGGCGCGACGATTCCGCTACCAGAAGGAGACAGGGTCCGTGAAGGTCACCATTGAACGAGGAACACTCCTCAAGGCGCTGTCTCACGTCCAATCGGTGGTGGAACGCCGCAACACAATTCCTATACTTTCCAACGTTTTGTTGCAGGCTGACGGTGGGACTTTGGCGCTCACGGCGACGGATCTTGATATCGAGATTGCCGAGCAAGTGCCGGCGGATGCTGAACAATCCGGGTCGGCAACCGCTGCGGCGGTGACGCTTTTTGATATCGTCAAAAAACTCCCTGATGGCAGCCAGGTGGAGCTCGAGAAAACGTCCAGCGGCCGGTTGCAGCTTTCCGCTGGCCAGTCGGAGTTTAGCCTCGCCATTTTGCCCGAAGAAGACTTCCCGTCCTTGCCATCAGCGGAGGATGGACAGTCCTTTTCCATGCCATCGGCTGATCTTGCGCGCCTTATTGATAAAGCGCGCTTTGCCATGAGCCAAGAAGAGACGCGGTACTACCTCAACGGCATCTATCTCCATGCGCATGAATCAGACGGCGACAGCAGCCTTCGCGCGGTCGCGACCGATGGTCATCGGCTCGCACGGCTTGATGCGCCTATCCCCCAAGGGGCGGAGGGAATGTCGGGTGTGATCGTACCGCGCAAAGCAGTTTTGGAGCTGCGGCGTTTGCTTGATGATGCGGGGTCGGACGTTCGCGTTTTGGTGTCGTCAGGAAGGATGCGCTTTCAGTTTGACGATATCACGCTGACCACAAAACTTATTGATGGAACGTTCCCTGATTATGCGCGCGTGATTCCAGAGGGCAACGACAAGATCATGCGGGTCAGCCCGATCGACTTTTCCAAGTCCGTCGATCGGGTATCGACGGTGTCGGCAGATAAGACGCGTTCGGTCAAACTCGTGATCGAATCTGGTCGCCTACAACTCAACGTCAACAGCCCGGAGACAGGAACGGCCACGGAGGATCTGGCCGTGGATTTTCCTGGTGAGGCGATCGAAATTGGGTTCAACGCAAAATACCTCCTCGATATCACAGCGCAAATCGATGGTGAGTCAGTGACGTTCGCTTTCGGAGATACAGCATCGCCAACGGTGATCACCGATGAAGATGATCCGGGTGCCCTCTACGTCTTGATGCCGCTTCGGGTCTGATGGCGCAGCGCCATGCGCCGCATCACGTCCCTTACACTGCGCGATATTCGCTCCTATGAAGCATTTGATGCCCAGCTGACGGGTCGGTCGGTGGTGATAACGGGGCCCAATGGGGCGGGGAAGACCAACCTTCTTGAGACTCTAACACTGTTTGCCGCCGGACGGGGTTTGCGGGGGGCAAAACTGTCCGACATGGTGAGGCACGGTGGAGGTCCCGCTCCTGGCGCTGCACTTTCTCTTGGTGCGGAGGGGCAAGACTCCCTTCGGCTGGTCGTCTCAATCGCGGCACCACGCTTTGATCGCCGCGATGTTAAAATCGATGGTGAGTCCGTCAAAAGTGCCTCAGCGCTGGCGAACGTGATCCGTTTTTTGTGGTTAGTTCCAGCGATGGACCGTCTGTTCGCTGATGCACCTTCTGAACGGCGGCGCTTTCTCGACCGGATTGCTGCTGCAGGATCGTCAGCCCACGCGCAAAATGCCGCACGTTATGAAAAGGCCATGAAACAGCGAATGGCACTCCTCGAGCGTGGCGGTGACGCTGCGCTGCTGACGGCCTTTGAGCAAGAAATGGTTGATGCTGGTCTGGATATCACCACCTGTCGCCTTCAGACTGCGGAGAGCCTGGCTGCGGGATATGAAACGTTGCGTCAGGCGGCCTTTCCGCGGGCCCATCTTTTTATCGAGGGCGACGTTGAAACCGATCTGGCCCGTGACGGAAGGGATGCTGCCGCTTCGGCTTTCGCCGAGAGGCTCGTGCGAAACCGCCGCATCGATCGCGATGCGCGACGCACACTGGCAGGACCCCATCGGTCTGATCTCATCGTCACGCACCGGGAAAAAGAGATGCCCGCCAAGCATTGCTCCACGGGCGAGCAAAAAGCGCTGTTGATTGGTCTCATCCTCGCGCGGGCATCGGCTGCAAAGGACCAAGGGGAAGGGGCGCTCGTTTTGCTGCTCGATGAAATCGTTGCTCATCTCGACGACGTGCGGCGGCGTGCCCTTGCTGTGACTTTGCAAGACTTGGGGTTGCAAGCCTTCCTGACCGGGACAGATCAAGAGGCCTTTGAGCCCTTTTTGGAGCATATGGATCATCTCCAACCGGGGCGCTGTTGAGGAAGCATAAGTCTTTCATTTAAAAAGGTTTTTGTAAGCGTTTTTGCGCGTTAAGGGCTTGGGATTGGCGCGCAAAGGCTCTATATCTAAGGGCGAATCGGGAATGATTGAAAAGACGGGTAACCATGGCCTCAGAGGCAGCTCCGGAGACTGATCCGAGCGTAAGTGCCGCCGATTATGGCGCGCAATCGATCAAAGTTTTGAAGGGCTTGGACGCCGTGCGAAAGCGTCCAGGGATGTATATCGGTGACACCGACGATGGGTCGGGTCTTCACCATATGGTCTATGAGGTCGTCGACAATGCCATCGACGAAGCCCTCGCTGGCTATTGCGACACGGTACAGGTGATTTTGAACGACGATGGCTCGGTCACGGTGCGCGATAATGGTCGCGGCATTCCGACGGAAATCCATCCCGGTGAAGGCATGTCGGC
>JBCCBY010000066.1:0-12581 GCA_039033795.1 Pseudomonadota bacterium
CGATCACCGGAAAAGAGGCGCGCCTCGATTCCTGCCTTTTTTAAGGTGGCCGCGCCGCCCTCGGCCTCTTTGTTGAGATCCCTGATACCGAAGACCACCGCGGCAACGCCGGCCTCAATCAGACCGTTCGCACAGGGCGGGGTTTTGCCGTAATGATTGCAGGGCTCGAGGGTGACATAGGCCGTGGCGCCGCGGGCTTTGTCCCCGGCATCACGCATCGCCTCGACCTCTGCATGGGGCAGGCCCGGGGCGTGGTGCCAGCCTTCGCCGACCACCTCGCCATCACGGACGAGGACGCAGCCCACCATCGGGTTGGGGTGGGTGAACCCCTCCGCGCGGCGGGCCAGCGCAACAGCGCGGCGCATATGTTGGGCGTCAGACAGACGCGCCTCCTCTCCATCGTCGAGCTTTGAAAGGGGCGCATGACCAACAGGACGCGCGATCGAACGCCCCAGAAGAGCGCGCGGATACGCATCCTCGAGGCCCCCTGGACGGGTGCCTCATTCCTGGTCGAGCCTTCTACCATCCGGACTATCACCGTCGGCATCGGATTCTCACCGATTCCTGCTTCGCCGGTCCATCAGGACCGCCTCGGCTCGCGGGCTGACAGCTCAAGGAAAACCTTGTCTGATCACCGCCGGTGGGGACTTTCACCCCGCCCCGAAAGCTCATTGTGGATGTAAATCTAGGCTTTTCGACCGAGAAGGACAAGTTCGCCGCTGATGCGGCTTTTGCGACAGGCCGTTCTGTTGTTAACTTTGGTGATCTAAGGGGAGATACCATGACCCGCCGAATTGGATTTGTGTTCCGTCTTGTTGCTGTGGTGGCGCTCGTTATCGCGCCGGCGCGCGCTCTTGTGCCCGATAGTTTCGCTGACCTCGCAGAAAATGTGCTGCCAAGCGTTGTAAACGTGTCAGCGGTTGCTGTGGGTCCTGGTTCAGCCGCGTCCGAGCCGGTGGCTCTTGGCTCTGGCTTCGTCGTTGATCAAAGCGGGCTGGTCGTCACCAACAACCATGTGATCGAGAACGCCCGCAACGTGGTCGTCATTTTCGATGATGGCAGCCAGTATCAGGTCGAGCTTTTGGGCCGTGATGTCGAGACGGATCTTGCACTCCTCAAAATTCTCGGAAGTGATCGTCGCTTCCCCGCTCTCACTTTTGGCGACAGCGACGATGCGCGTGTTGGTGACTGGGTCCTTGCTATTGGTAATCCCTTCGGCCTCGGCAGTTCAGTCAGTGCAGGGATTATTTCGGGCCAGAGCCGTGATATCGGCGCGGGTCTTTATGACCAGTTCATCCAGACCGATGCTGCCATCAATCGCGGCAATTCTGGTGGACCGCTTTTTGACCGTCGCGGACGGGTCATTGGCGTCAACACGGTGATCTTCAGCCAGACGGGCGGCTCTGTGGGGGTTGGTTTCGCCATACCCTCCGTGCTCGCCAAAGACGTCATTGAACAGCTGCGCCGCTTTGGCAAAACAAGCCGCGGCTATCTCGGGGCCTTTCTCGCCGACGTCGACACATCAACACGGGATGCCTTGGCGCTTGAGCCCGGCAACGGTGCGTTGGTGACGGGTATTGCCGTGATGGATGGCCCAGCAGCCGTCGCGGGTATGCGCACGGGCGATGTCATTTTATCGTTTGATGGGAAGGCTGTGTCAGGACGTCGGGAGCTGACCCAAGCGATTGCTGACGCACCAATCGGCGAGCCGGTGGATGTCGTGATCATCCGCGACAGTCGCAGGACCCGTTTGTCGGTCACGCTGATTTCGCGGGAGCAGCGGCTTGCGGCCTCGTCAGGGCCGTCGCAACCCGAGCTCGAGATGGCGGGCATCCGTATGCAAACGGTATCCTCCGATGTGGCCGAGCGGTACCATCTGCCGCCGGATACAGAGGGTGTGGTCATCACGAGCGTTTCGCATCATCTCAGCAATTCGACGCTTCGTCCCGGCGATGTCATCCTCGAGATTGGTTGGGATGCTGCGCAGAATGTGGAGACGGTGGGCAATCATCTGTCCCGTCTGCGCGATGCGCGGTCTGGTCCTGTCCAAATCCTCGTGAAGCGGGGTGATAAGCTATTCTACGAGACGCTGCGCCCGTGACCATCGCGCTACGGATTGTGCTGGGGCTGATCGGTTTGGCGGTCTTAGCGCTTGGGTTGAACACGGGGCTTGGCGGCATCCAGACACTCGGTTGGCGCGGGCCCACGGACTTTGTCTCGTCGCTCAATGAGATCGACTACGCGGTCCAGGACAACAATATCCGCTTTTTTGCGGGCTTCTTCTTTGCCGGTGGATTGGTGTTTCTGGCGGGCGCGGTGAGGCTTGAACAGATGGCTGTCCCGCTTATCACGATTTGCTGTATGATCGCGGTAGGTGGTTTTTTCCGTCTGAGCGGGGAGCAAGCGGGCGTCGCCCTCAGCAATGGCGCGATGGCGTCGGTTGTTCTGGAGTTCACGCTTTTCCCGTTGATCGCTTTCTTTGTGTACCGATCAACTCGTTGACTTGGCCTGGGTCTCGAGCGCCAAGGCGTGCAGCACCCCGCCCATTTTTCCCTTGAGCGCTTTGTAAACCAATTGGTGCTGTTGCACGCGGTTGAGACCTTGAAAGGCTGCTGAAACAATTCGTGCACGGTAATGGTCGCCATCACCAGCCAAGTCTTCAATCTCGACCTCAGCATCGGGCATGGCTTCTAAGATCATCTCTTTGATCTCGCTCTCTTTCATCGGCATAGCGACGTCTCCTTCAAGGGTCTTGTAAAGGGAGGGAATGGTCTCGTCATGGACGGCGGCGAGTGCAGTGATGTCGAGCCTATCGGTGCCGTCGAGGATCAGCGCGGCCCCACCAAATATCCCCAAGCGGGTCGCCTGCAGTCCCGCCATGGCCGCCTTCAAGACGAAATTGTCAGCCGTTTCCGCCGCGACGGACACAAGATACCGCGCCTGGTCCTCGCCAAACCAATAGGCTGCCCGGCGCGCCTGAACAGGCGTTGCGAGCGCCAGTCCCAGTCCTGCACTGAGTGCCATTTCCGCAGCAGCGACCAAGATTCCTCCATCGCTGACGTCATGAACGGCACTCACGCGTTGTTCAGCGATCACTTTACGGATGAAATCGCCAGCCTTTTTCTCAAGATTGAGGTCCACCGGAGGCGGCGTGCCCTGATCAATGCCGAACAAGGTCCGCATATAGAGGGACTGCCCAAGATGACCACGGGTCACACCGATCTGGATGAGCGCATCCCCCATTTCCGCACCAGCGATCGTGGCATGTCTCTCCGCATCGGGAAGAAGCCCCACGGCGCCAATAGCTGGCGTGGGCGGGATCGCTTGGCCATCGGTCTCATTATAGAGTGAGACATTGCCCGAAACGACCGGCGCGCCGAGCGCGCGAGACGCCTCGGTCATCCCATCAATGGCGCGGGCAAACTGGCTCATGATGGCGGGCTTTTCAGGATTGCCAAAGTTCAGGCAATTGGTGATCGCGAGCGGTTCTGCGCCGACGGCGGAAAGGTTGCGCACGGCTTCGGCGACGGCTTGCTTGCCGCCCTCATAGGGGTCAGCCGCGCAATAACGCGGGGTGCAGTCCGCTGTTACCGCAAGCGCTTTTGGTGTTCCGTGCACCCTGACCAAAGAGGCATCGCCGCCGACGACCAAAGTGTCGGCCATGACGGAGTGATCATATTGCTGCGTGATCCACGTGCGGGAGCAAAGGTCGGGGGAAGCCATCAGCCTGCTCAGTGCAAGAAGTATTGAATCGCCCCCTGGCTGATCGGCGAGATTGACCGCGGTGTTGTCGTCCTCGACCCGAACCTTCGTCACCGCACCAGCCGTTTCGAGGTTTTCTGCGGCTGTTTTCAATTCGGAGAACACAAGCTCTGGTGCGTCGGGCACGGACCGTGCGTGAATCGAAATCGTCTTGTTGCCTTGGCTGAACCCGATGGCACCAATCTCCGTCCTGCCGCTCAATGTCTCGGCAATGAGCGCGTCGCCAATCACATCTAGCGGCTGTTCCCCCGCCGTCAGGTGCACCTGGCATTCCCGGTAGGTCACCACGGGGTCTTCCAACAGTGCAGGCACGGGTTCTGCTTCCTGCGGCCGGTCATAGTTTGGCGCTTCGTCGGCGAGGGGGGCGAGGGGAAGGTCGCACTCGGTTTGTCCTTGATGCTCGATCACCAGCTTGCCTGTGGCTGTGGTTTCACCAATGACCGCAAAGTCGACGTCCCATTTATCAAAGATCGCACGCGCCTTCTCCTCCGCACCAGGACGGAGAACCATCAGCATGCGTTCTTGGCTTTCCGACAGCATCATCTCATAGGCCGTCATCGCCTCTTCGCGCTGGGGCACATCGTCGAGCCGCAGGTGAATACCGCCTTCGCCGGCCGCCAGTCCGCCGGCCGCCATTTCGACCGATGAGGACGTGAGGCCTGCTGCGCCCATGTCCTGGATGGCAAGGATCGCATCGTCCGCCATCAGCTCAAGGCATGCTTCCAAAAGGCGCTTTTCCATAAAGGGATCGCCGACTTGCACCGTGGGGCGCTTTTCCTCGGAGGCGTCATCGAACTCCGCAGAGGCCATGGTCGCGCCGTGGATCCCGTCTCGTCCGGTCTTGGATCCAACATAGACGACGGGGTTGCCAGCACCCTTGGCGGCGGAGAGGAAGATTTTGTCCTGGTCCGCGATACCGACGCACATCGCATTCACCAGGATGTTGCCATTGTAACGAGGATCAAAGCCGGTCTCGCCGCCGACTGTCGGCACACCCATGCAATTGCCGTAGCCGCCGATGCCCGCCACCACACCGGAGAGAAGGTGCTTCGTCTTCGGATGATCGATCGCGCCAAAACGAAGCGCGTTGAGCATCGCCACCGGCCGCGCGCCCATGGTGAAGACATCGCGCATGATGCCGCCCACGCCCGTTGCTGCACCCTGATAGGGTTCAATGAAGCTGGGGTGATTGTGGCTTTCCATTTTGAAGACCACGGCTTGGCCATCGCCAATATCAACAACGCCCGCGTTTTCGCCCGGACCGTGGATCACCTGGGGGCCTTCGGTCGGCAGGCGTTTGAGGTGCCTGCGTGACGATTTGTAGGAGCAATGCTCGGACCACATCACGGAGACGATGCCGAGTTCCAAAAGACTGGGCTCCCGTCCGATCGAGTCGCAAAAGCGTTCATACTCGTCGGGCGTCAGGCCGTGCTCTTTGATGGTCTCAGGGGAATGCGTCGTCATGGCGGGGGAATGCCTGGCCCGGCGCGTAAGCGCAAGGGTTCGAGCGGGATGACGTGAGGCCACAACAACGATAGTCTGATCTGGGATTGTTGGAGGTATTTCGCGATGGTTACCCCCATAGTGTTTTTTGATCTGGCTGGTCCAGATGAGGCCGCTTTGCGGGTCTTTTATCGCGACGTTTTTGACTGGCCCTGTGACGGCCCTGGATCCTTCACGCCGGGAAATGCAGCCAATCTTGGCACCCATATCCGGCAGGATCCGGCGGAGAAGCGCATCTATCTGGGTGTTCCCGATGTCACTGCGGCGTTGGACAAGGTGGTGGCAGCGGGCGGCGGGGTGGACCAGCCTCGCTTTGAGGTGCCGGGCCAAGCGGTCATTGGCCTGTTCTCCGATGTGGCGGGGAACCCCATGGGGCTTATTGAGATGGATGGCGACACCCCAGTCGTGCCTTGAGGGTGGTTGGGCTCGTGCCGACGCCGCAAAAAAATCAGTCTAAAGAGTGCTGCATTTGGCATTGAGGACCAAGCCTGATGGATGGCGTAAGAACAAAAGGAAGGTTGGTTGAGCGAAGCGCCATGGCAAATGATGATCCTCTCAAAGGCCAGGATTTGGGCGCTTACCTCCATGTGGCGGATGAGGAGTTGCGCCTCCTTTCGGTCTTTGACGACCTCACCTATGATCGGGCGGATGCAGATCTGCTCACCCCGGGCATGCGCTCGCATCTCGCCCGGACGCTTAAGGCGCTGGGGTTTCGGCAGAAGTCGGGCAATCTCTTCGTGCACGGCAAAGCGGAGGAGCGGTGCCTTTTGCCCAAGTCCCATGCCCTGGGCGCGTCCCCCTTTGATATTTTGCGGTACACAGACAGAAAGGCGCGGGACTATGTCGCCCTCACACCCACCCAAACCGCCTGCCAATTCATCGACGCCTATCCGCTCGAGGAGGCGGTGGAGCGCACCAAAGCGCTGATCAACAGGCACCCGATCAATCTCTTTCGCCTGATGGACTACCTTGAGCGCAAGCCCAAGCATGAGGCCTTCCAAGAGGCGATTGGGCATCTCCGCTTCGTGCAGCGCGAGGCGGCGGAATCGGGCGCCCTCCGGCGCTTGCGGCCCTTGGGCTTTTCCCTTTGAATAAGCCGTTGACGGAGGGTGCATGCCGTCGCCGCTTCCAAAAAGAAGCGTGACGGCCGCCGTGACAGGCCCGGCTGCGGCGTTTAGGAACCCGTCGAGCATCGCGGGAGAAGGTCCGATGGCCAATAGATTTTGGGTTGCGTGGATGGCGGTTCTTTTGGGCAGCAGCGCGTGCACCGTCGACGAGGACGCGCCTCCATCCGCGCTGACCGCCGACGCTCTTCAGGCGTCGCTTGATCAAATCCAAACCGAGCACGACGGGACGCCCGGTTTTGCCCTCGCCATCATCCTTCCCGATGGCGCGATGGTGTCGGCGGCAACAGGGGTCGCGGCGCCCGATGGTCGGCCGATGACGCCGGACACCCCCGTGCGGCAGGCGAGCATCACCAAGACCTTTGTCGCGGCGGCGCTGTTGCGGTTGCAAGAGGACGGCAAAATTGATCTCGACACGGCGCTGGGCGACGTCATTGACCCCGAAATCGACCAGCTTTTGACCGGCGATGGCTATGACACCCGCGCGATCACGGTGCGCCAGGTGATGATGCACAGCGCTGGTCTTGGCGACCATTTTTACGGGGAGACCTATCAAAACGCGGTGTTGAGCGAGCCTGACCGTGTCTGGACCGCGCGTGAGCAGCTGGCCTTGATGGTGGAGATGGCTGATCCTTTGGGCCCACCAGGGGATGCGATGGTCTATTCGGATTCAGGTTATGTGATCCTTGGGACCATCCTTGAGCGGATCACGGGGCAGCGCATGGGCGCGGCGGTTGCTGCGCTCCTTGATTTTGAGGCGATTGGGCTAGAAACGGTGTGGTGGGATGAAGAAACCACGCCGCCCGCCGGAACCCTTCCGCGGGCGCATCAATGGCTGGGGGATGTGGACATCCATGCCATCAACGGCACCATGGATGGGTTCGGCGGCGGCGGGATTGTGTCGAGCATGGAGGATGTGGCCCGTTTCTACGCGGCGCTTTTTGCCGGTGAGGTGTTTGACGACCCAGCCACCTTGGAGGAGATGACCAACCCGCCGGGGAATGTGCCGACAGCGGATTATCGCTTGGGCCTCTTCCCCGGCATGGTCGGGGATCACCAGGCCTATGGCCATAGCGGCTTTTGGGGCACGCAAGCCACCGCGGTGCCGGCCCTTGGGCTTGTCTATGCTGGCGTGTCGCTCAATGGCGATGGCTTGCCTTCCTTGCGGGCCGTTGGCCATGGGGTGGCCGCGACGCTCTCGGACGAAGCGGAATGAACCATCCTGGTCGGGATGGATTTAGGGTGCGGTGTCGTCCGTCGTGGCCTCACGCGCCGCATACGGCCCGCTCTCGGGCCGGGGCACATGATCCGGCCACGTGACGTTCCTGGCCGCGGCCAATTGCTCGGTCTTGACATAAAGAGTAAAATCTAGGGTGGCGTCCCTGAGGTTGGCGTTCTCGAGCTTGGCGTCCCAGAGCTTGGCGCCCCTGAGGGTGGCGCCCCTGAGGGTGGCGTCCCTGAGGGTGGCGCCCCTGAGGTTGGCGTCCCTGAGGTTGGCGCCCCAGAGGTTGGCATACGCGAGGTTGGCGTCCCTGAGGTCGGCGCCCACGAGCTTAGCACGCTCGAGATCGGCGCCCCAGAGATCGGCGCCAGAGAGTTTGGCGTCCATGAGGTTGGCGTTCCCGAGATTGGCTTCGACCAACAACCAATGGCGGCATTTGGCCCCTGCTTGGTCGAGACCGCGGAGGTCACAGCGGCGGAGGTCCACGAGCCGGCCCAAGGTGACCTGTTCGCGCTCCTCAAGGCTTGCATCGGAGGTCAGCTCCGTCAGGGCACGGAAGGCGGTCGCCACGGGTTCACTCGGGCGAGGGCGCGGCTCAGGTGTTTCAGTACGTGCTGCTTCCTCTTCCTCTTCCTCCGGGACAGGAGGAGGGGCCTCGGCGGCGTCGTCGTCGGTGCTCGCGTCAATCCGCAGTTTGCGCAGCTCGAGCGCTTGGACTTCGTTCTGCTTCTCCCGCGCGGCGATACCGGCAGGCCCCGTTTCGGTCCGAATAAACCCCGCCAAAAGCTCCACCACCGTCCGGCGGTAATTGGCTGTTGGTTCGCGGGCCAGGCGTTTGAGCGCCTCAATCCCCGCCATCTGCACCGCGGGGCTGTCTTCTTTCAACAGCTGCGCTGCCTTCACAAAGCGGTCATTGCGCTCCGCCTCGAACGCCACCCGCACCTGGTCATCGCTGATCCGTGTGCGGCGCGCAGCGTTGTGCAATTGGAAAAACCCGAACAGTGCCGCGATGATACCGGCCACGGTGAAGGAGAGATTGCGGAGGATATCCGCCACCGTCTTGCCGTCCGTCTTTTCGTCAAAGAACGAAAATCGGTCTCCCAATTGTTCAAGAATGAGCAGCCAAAGCTCCCATACTCCCCACCCGCCAAGGGGAATGGCGAGGGCGAAGAGGATAAGGAACAACCGCTCAATCCGCCGGTTGTGGTCCGGACCACCGATGAACCAGCTCAAGAACCAGGCGATTGGGCCCGCCGCTTTCTTGAGGAGATCTCGTATCAATTTGAGCCGTTCTCGCCACATGCCCTGGTGATGCCGCGGCGCGTCGGCTTAAGCAATCACCTGAACGTGGCGGGTCTCGATCTATGGCGCGACGCCGGTCTCGCAGAGGAAGATTTCAAACAGGCCCACCTCGTCGATGCGGTTGTAATAGACGAAGGTCTCGTTCTCGCCAGAGACCATCTCCGCTTCGTGGCGGACCATCATGGGGTCGTCGTCACTGCAGCGTAAGGTGAAACGGTCCGCGCCGTCCTCAATGCCGTAAACCCAAATGTCCCCCTCCGTCGCATCGGCGAAGATCGAATCCGTGACATCGGCCAGGGTGAGACTGATGTAGGAGGTGCCGCTTTGTGCCACAAAGGGCTCCGCCGATTGGGCGAAGGGCAACGAAGCCGATGCAGGGGGCTGTACGGAGTAAAGCTCGAAAAACGGCCCCCCGGTGTCACGGTAGATGCTGATGTCACCGCCAGCGCCCGTGGTCGCCGAGAACGCCATGTCACCGCCAAACTCCGGCGGGAACCAGCCAAAGGGATCAAATTTAATCCCCGGGTCGTTGGTGATGATCGTCTGGGTGCCGGTCTCTGCGTTGACCATCAAGACCTGGCCCTCATCCGCGCCGTCGGCGATGGTGGTGAGGAAGATCGAGGTGCCCCTCACCCAGCGAAAGCCAGAAAACCCAGCGCGAACGGGCGTTAGATCAATTTCTGTGCTCGGATCATTGGCATCGGCATAGGCGATGAAGCCGCCGCCAAAGGGAGCCGCCGTGTCCTCCCGCGCGTAAACCAGCCACGTGGTGCTGGCGTCAGCATTTTGGCTGGGCAATTGGTTGATCCGTTCTGATCCATTGGGGGTCACTTGGTCGATGGTGAAGGTCCCATTGACGCTCTCCCGTGCCCGGAAGAATTGAAGCGAGCCATCGGATGCTTCCTTGTTGTAGTAGATCGCGATGCCCTGATCATCGAGGCCATATTCGGGGCCGTTCTTGGTATCCGACAGGGCCGCAACATCGTCAAACACGGTGCGCACTGACCCTTCGGCAAAAAGCCCTGTGACCGGATCATAGGCTTGAACAAAGCCTTCACCGTTGAACTGGAAAACGATTTCCGGTTTGAGCGGATGGATCTCGGGATCAATATAGCTGGTGTTGGGCGGGTTGATCTCAGTGGTTCTTATGCCGTCATCCTCCACGGTCACGCTGACATCATCACTGACGGCCGTGTTGGTTCCATCATTGGCCGTGAGGCGGAACGTGAGAACCTCGCTGCCGACCACCGTTGGTGCGATGAATGTCGCGGTGCTTGTGTCCGCGCTTTGCAAAGCCACCGCGGTGCCGCTCACTTGAGTCCAAAGGACCGTGGGCGTCTCATCGGGATCAGAGACACTGCCCGAGAGCACGACATTTTGTCCCTCGACCGCGGATTGATCAACGCCAGCGGAGACCGTGGGCGGGGTGTTCACGGCGGGTGTCGACGGGCCACTGCCGCCCCCTCCTGAACACGCCGCGAGCGCGGCAGCGCAGGCGAAAAGCCTTGGCCATGCGTGGGGTATCATGGTGTCCTCCCGAACACTTTTCCCTCATGGTCGGCCACCAAGCCCACCTGCACAAGCTCCGGGATCGTATCAAAGTGTAAGGGGCTATCTAAAAGTGTAAAGAAATTAAGAGGAAAGCGCGCTGACCAAACCCTCAAAGAACGCTGGGCCTTTGTCCTGTGGCCCCATCGCACGCTCTGGGTGCGGCATAAGACCCATGGTTCGTTTGTCCTCGGACAAAAGACCAGCGATCCCGCGGGCAGAACCATTGATCGCCTCTGTGTAACGGAAGGCGACACGGCCGTCTGCTTCGAGCCGTTCAAGCTCTTCGTCCGAAGCCTGATAATTTCCATCATGGTGGGCGACAGGAAACCGGGTGTAGCTGCCCGCCTGATAGCCCTCGGTGAAGGGCGATGCGGTGCTCTCCACCCGCAATGTCACGGGGCGGCTGACGAAACGCTGACCCGGGTTGGGCATGAGCGCGCCCGGCAGGAGACCAGCCTCGCACAAAATCTGAAACCCGTTGCAAATGCCCAATGTGGGGCCCCCCGCCTTGGCGCGTGCGATGACGGGATCCATGATCGGCGACCTGGCTGCGATGGCGCCCGGCCGGAGATAATCGCCATGGGCAAACCCGCCAGGAAGAACGACCAAATCGAGGTCGTCCGGCAGCTCGCGATCGGCGTGCCAAAGCATCAGGGGCTCCTGAGCCGTGACCTGGCGAAGGGCGACCTGGGCGTCGCGATCAGAGTTCGATGCGGGAAAGACGATGACGGCGGTCTTCATCGGCTGGCCACTAGCCTTGGTTTGGCGAAGACGGAAGGCCTTCGCTGAGACGCGGGGTATAAAAAAAGGACGCCCAGGCGTCCTTCCTCGATCAAGCAGCGTGCTCGCGTTGCGCTACTTAATCTTGCCTTCTTTGAACTCAACGTGCTTGCGGGCCACTGGATCGTATTTCCGGACAACCATTTTTTCGGTCATGGTCCGGGTGTTCTTCTTCGTTACATAGAAGAAGCCAGTGCCTGCAGTGGAGTTGAGGCGGATTTTGACGGTTGTCGGTTTAGCCACGGGTCACCCAAAAGGTCTGATGAAATTCGAAGCGCGGGGTCTAAAGGCTCTGACGCCACTGTCAAGGAGATAGACGACCCATGGCGGCAAACGCAGCAATGATCCGGCCCCTCGAGGAGCGCGACCGCGCGGGCTGGCAGCCCTTATGGCACGGTTACCTCGCTTTTTACGAAAGAGAACTCTCGGACGAACAGACAGAAATCACTTGGGCACGGCTGCTCGATCCCGGAGAGCCCCTCTTTGGTCTGGTTGCCGACACCGATGACGGTGTCAGAGGGATAGCGCACGCCTTGCCGCATCTTTCGACATGGGCCTCCGTTGGGTATTTGTACCTGGAGGACCTGTTTGTTGCGCCGCAGGCCCGTGGTCTGGGGCTTGGACGAGCGCTGATCGAGGATCTTTATCGGATTGCTGATGAACGGGAAATCAGCCGGGTCTATTGGGCGACCGCCCATGATAACCCGGCGCGCCGCCTCTATGATCAGCTCGCGTCGGAAAGCGGTTTCGTTCAATATCGACGCTGACGTTAGCTTGCGGCTGCCAAGCGCCAGGTTGGCCGGGTGCCATAGGTGGCCCATCGCCACAAATACTCAAGTGGACCGAAGCGAAAATGCCGAAGCCAGACGGTGGCGGCCAACTGAAAAACGGCGAACAACGCAGTGATAAGGAGCAAAGACTGCGCTGGACCAAGAACGTCGGCGAGGTTCAGACCAAATGGCATGAAGACGATGAGATAGACGGCCCCATGGGCGATATAAGCGGTGAGCGCGACTTTGCCGACGGGGGAGAAATAACGCGCCAGCGCACTCTGTCTTGCTGATCGGAAGAGGAGCACGATCCCGCAGGCGTAACCCAAAGCCAGCAAAGGGGCGGCGCAGGCATGGACCGCACTATCGAGCGCTGCAGGCAATTCAAGAACGCCATGATAAATCAGCACAGAGAACAATTCGCTGGCTCCGCCACCAAGGAGCCCAATAGCGCAAGCGCGCGCGATCATGGCCGACCGCGAGGGATCGGCTGTGAGCAACCCGGCCCTGATGACCCAAGCCCCCAGAAAAAAGCGCCCAAGGATGTAGAGAGACCACGGCACGATA
>JBCCBY010000067.1:0-12450 GCA_039033795.1 Pseudomonadota bacterium
CAAGCTGTCGGGTGGCGAGAAGCAACGCGTCGCTATCGCACGCACCACCATCATCAAGAACCCGCCGGTTCTGATCTTGGATGAGGCCACATCGGCACTCGACAGCGAAACAGAGGCGGGTATTCTTTCGGCGTTCCGGGATGTATCAGAGGGCAGAACATCCATTGTGATCGCGCATCGGTTGTCGACGATTATTGATGCTGACCAGATCATTGTTCTTGATGGCGGTCGCGTCGCGGAAAGCGGGACCCATAAAGAGTTGTTGGGGCGAGATGGTCTCTATGCGCGGCTCTGGCGACAGCAATCGAGCGTCAAGAGCAAGGGCGATCGAACGAAGCTGACCAAAGCAGGTGCTTAAGCCGCGAAGCTTTCCTTCAGTATACACTTTATTTTTCTCCTGATTTCCGGCAAGACATCTGCCTCGAACCAGGAGTTTTTCTTGAGCCAATGCGTGTTGCGCCAACTGGGATGCGGCAGCACGAAGACGCTGGCGCCGGTCACCGGATCGTTGGAAAAACTGCGCCAGGCTCGGACCGTTTCCGTGAGGGTGCGTTTTCGCTGCTCGCCGAGGTGCCATGCCTGAGCATAACCTCCGATCAGAAGTGCAATCTCCAACTGCCCTGCGAGGGGAGCCAAGAGCTTGTCACGCCAGATCTCGGCACACACAACAGGCGGTGGGCGATCACCGCCCTTTCCGGTCTTCCCCGTGCCATCATAGCCGGGAAAACAGAGCGCCATCGGCACAACCGCAAACAAGCCGGACTCGTAAAAGATGGCCTCGTCAACGCCCAGCCATTGGCGAAGGCGCACGCCCGATGGATCACAAAAGGGTCGACCTTCCTGGTGGGCGAGATTGCCTGGCGCCTGGCCAAAAACACCGATTTTTGCAGACGCCGGCAACTGAAACACCGGTCGCGCAACGGGTAGAATGCCCTGCTGCTCGCAGTAGCGGCACCCACGTGCCTCCGCGGCAACATCGGGGAGTGTTTTAAGCTGAGCCAACCGTATCGAGGTCAACGTCAAGGATGGCCATGTGGAAGTCGTAGCTCAAATCCTCATCCTCATCGTCTCGGCTTAAAACGCCGATGAACTCCTCGCCGACGTAAACCTCAGCGGAATCGTCCTTGTTCGGACGGGCACGCACCGTCAGAGTCTGGTCATTAAACCGGCGGCGAAGGAATGTTTGCAGCTGGTCGATTTCTTGGATGTTCATATGGCCTTCCATCTGCGGCTTATTGGACCAAGGCGGGTGTCCCTCATGACGACCCACCCATCGGCGGTTATGCCATCCTACGGATCAGCTCAAGGAGAACCGAAATGAGGCGCCAAATCGCTTGTGTTGTTCTCACCCTGCTGGCGCTGACCGGCTGTGGTCAAGGTCGCCCCAACGAACTCACGATCCAAGACGGGTATATTCGGGTGCCCTCACCCGGCGCCTCCATGGCGGCAGCCTATTTTGTTGTGCAAGGCCCAGAAGCCGACCGTCTGATCGCGGCCCAAATCGAAGGCATCAGCGTCACCGAACTCCATACCGTCGAGCAAACAGCGGACGGTGTGATGAAAATGCGGCCCGTTGAGGGATATGATCTGCCTCAAGGCGGTTCATTGGTCCTGGAGCCTGGTGGCAACCACTTGATGCTGATGGCGATCAACGAACCTTTAGAGCCTGGTCAATGGCGAAGAGCAACGTTGCAGTTCGCAAGCGGTCAAGAAGCGGTGGTGGAGCTTGAGGTGAAAGGCCAACGCCAACGCGGTGGGAACCACGCCAATCACTAAACAACGGATTTAACCGAGAACGCGTCCAGCAATCGGCTGAAGTTTCTTGACCACATCCGCATCGCGCGCTTCTGGCGCCGTCACAATTGCGAAATCGAGCACGCTGTCGATACCATCAGGGGACGGTGAACGAACCGGTCCGATGAGCTTGGCCAGTTCTGCCACAGTCTTTTGGCCACGTTCCCTGTTGTGGTTGAGGATCTCCAAGACCGCTGCGACCTCAACGGCGCCGTGATCGGGGTGCCAGCAATCGTAATCCGTCACCATGCCAAGGATTGCATAAGGCAGCTCCGCCTCCCGTGCGAGCTTGGCCTCGGGCATGGCTGTCATGCCGATCACGTCCATGCCCCAGGACCGATAAAGCTCACTCTCCGCCTTGGTGGAAAATTGTGGGCCTTCCATCACAAGATAGGTGCCGCCCTCGTGCACCGTTGCACCAGCGGCCTGAGCCGCTTGCGCGGCTTCTTTGGTCAATCTGCTGCAGACAGGATGCGCCATGGAAACATGCGCCACGCAGCCTGGTTCAAAAAAGCTCGAGACGCGGCCCTTGGTGCGGTCAACGAATTGATCGACCGCCACGAAGTGACCGGGCGCCATGCCCTCACGAAACGAGCCGCAGGCGGACAAAGACACCACATCTGTCGCGCCGAGCATCTTCAGTGCAGCGATGTTGGCGCGGGGGTTTAAGTCACTTGGCGGGATGACATGCCCTGCTCCGTGGCGGGACAAAAAGAGCAGCTTCACACCGTCCAACTCACCCACCGTGATCGGACCGGATGGCTGTCCCCAGGGGGTCGACACCTCTTCGACCGAGGTGACGGTGAGGTCTGGCATCTCATAGATGCCTGATCCTCCGATCACGCCAATGGTGGTCGGTCGCGTCGCCTCAGTGGGCAACGTTCGACCAGACTTGGCGGTAAGACGCGTAAACGACGCCTGCGAAGATGAAGAGATAGGCCATCACGAACCCGCCCGTCTGCTTCCGCTCATTGAGCTTTGGTTCAGCGGCCCACATGAGGAATTCCACAACATCTTTTGCGTACTGATCAACCGTCTCCGGTGTGTTGCCTTCATAGTCGACGATCCCGTCCACCAGCGGGGGTGCCATTTTGAAGGCGCCGCCGTAGATCACGCCCTGGCCAGCATAAAGCTCTTCGTCCGTTGCTTCTTCGACCAGTTCTTCGAGCACATGGCCTTCGTCGTCCAAAAACTCGGGCCGAAGAAGGCTGGCGGTATCGCCAGGATAGTAAGGGTTGTAGTACTGGCCCGGTGAAACGTTAAGCGCGGCCGGCACTTCATCCGGATAGCCAGTCAGGAGGCTGTAGATATAGTCAGGGCCATGATGACGTGCTTTCGCAAGCAAGCTCATATCGGGTGGATAGGCCCCGCCATTCGCCGCGGTCGCTTGGGCATCATTGGCGTAGGGTGATGGGAAGTAGTCCGAGGGCAAACCCGGACGGTCAAACATATCGCCCGCTTCATCGGGTCCATCGGTGATCGTGAAATCAGTAGCGAGGGATTTGATGATTGGGTTCGCCGCAGGATCTGAGCAATTCACCGTGTCCGGAAGACCGAGCTCCGCTGGGCATTCGTCGAGATGGAATGGCGCACCAGGATCACCAAGATGGCGAAAGGCAACGAGCTTCATCGAGTGACAGGAGGAGCAGACTTCGCGGTAGACCTGATACCCGCGCTGCATCGCTTCAACGTCGTAGCGACCGGTTAAACCCTGCCAGTGCCAATGCCCGTGCTTGTATTCCTTAACGGCATCGCCCGCGGCATAACTGGCACTCGAAAAACCAGCCGCAGCGACCGCCAGGGCTGGGAGGAGGCGTTTCAACATACTGATCACTCCGCAGGTGCTGGCTGCGCACCGCCAGCCACGGCAGGCGAGGGTTTTTCTCGACGGCTCTTATCCTGAAGCACGGCCTCTGCAATCGATTTGGGTAACGGCAACGGCGTCTCCGTCACCGACAACACCGGCAAGATCACCAGGAAGTAGGCAAAGTAATAAGCCGTGGAGACCTGGGCCAGGAGGATATAGGGCTGCTCAGCCGGTTGTGCGCCGAGCCATCCCAAGAAGAAGGTGACGAGCACAAAGAGGAAGAAGAACTGCTTGGCGATGGGCCGATAACGCATCGACTTCACCTTTGAGCGATCAAGCCAAGGCAGCACGAACAAGACAGCAATCGCCCCAAACATCGCGAGCACACCGCCGAGCTTGGCCGGAATGATCCAGAAGATGTCAAAGGTGATGGCGCGCAGGATCGCGTAAAATGGTAAGAAGTACCATTCGGGCACGATATGCGCTGGCGTCACCAAGGGGTCGGCTTGGATATAATTGTCCGGGTGCCCCAGACTGTTGGGCATGAAAAAGACGAAGCCCGCGAACAGCATGAGAAACAAGACTGCCGCGAAACCGTCCTTCACGGTGTAGTACGGATGGAAAGGCACCGTGTCCTTTTTCACGTCCTTCACTTCCACGCCGGACGGATTGTTGTTCCCCGGCACATGCAGCGCCCAAATGTGCAAGATCACGGCGCCCGCGATCAGGAAGGGCAACAAATAGTGCAGTGCGTAAAAACGATTAAGGGTTGGATTATCCACGGAGAAACCGCCCCAAAGAAGCGTCTTGATGGGATCACCGACCAGCGGGATCGCGGAGAACAGGTTGGTGATCACCGTTGCGCCCCAGAAGCTCATCTGCCCCCAAGGAAGCACATACCCCATAAACGCGGTCGCCATCATGAGAAGGAAGATCACCACACCGATGATCCAGAGGAGCTCCCGCGGTTCTTTGTAGGAGCCGTAGTAAAGGCCACGCGCGATATGCGCATAAACGGCAAGAAAGAACATCGATGCACCGTTGGCGTGGGTGTACCTGATCAACCACCCATAGTTCACATCCCGCATGATGTGCTCAACGGACTCAAAGGCATAGTCGACATGCGAGGCGTAATGCATCGCCAGCACCACGCCTGAGACGATCTGCACAACGAGCACGAGCGATAGGATCACACCGAACGTGTACCAATAGTTGAGGTTTTTTGGCGTCGGAAAGTCGATGAAGCTGTCATAGCCAAGACGAACGATCGGCATGCGCCGATCGATCCATTTTTCGATACCAGTGGACGGGTTGTAGGTGCTTTCGTGAGACATGATCGTCTTACCCCAAACGAATGGTGGTTTCGGAAAGGAACTCGAGTGGCGGGATCGCAAGGTTGTCCGGTGCCGGACCTTTGCGAATTCGGCCAAGGCTATCGTAGTGGCTCCCATGGCACGGACAGAACCAACCGCCATATTCGCCTTTGTTCTCGCCCTCCGCTGTGCCCAGCGGTACGCAGCCAAGATGGGTGCACACCCCCAGCACGACAACGAATTCTTCGCGTGTGACACGGCCGGCGATATCGGCCTCTGCGCCATCGGGTAAGTTGTCGTTGCGTGCCGCTTGGTCTGGCAAATCGCCGAGCGGTGTTGCGGCGTCAACGTCAAGCTCAGCAGCGGTCAACCGGCGAATAAAGACCGGCTTGCCTTGCCAGATCGTCTTGGTGGCCATCCCTGGTTCAACACCAGCGATGCTGACTTCTTTGGTGGCAAGCGCGCGCACCGCGGCGTCCGGCGCCAGCTGTGACACGAGGGGGATCACAATCCCCATCCCCGCAGCAGCAGCGGTTCCGCCGGCCAAAAGGTGTATAAAATCGCGCTTTGTCGGCTCAGCACCGGGCTCAGGGGTCACCCAATCGCCGGCCAGTTGAGGGACTTGACCATCAGCCGTGTCGGTCGTCGTACTCATCTTAGCTTTTAACCTTCTTCTTGGTAGCCGCGCCATGCCATGGGCCGTACGCAACGTCTAGCGAGGAGGTGCCTCGCAATGCAGCATATGTCCACGCGCTATGGGGTCGCGCAGCCATGCCTCGATTGGTTCTTTATCAGCCAGAGATTGCTGCAAACCTAGGAGCGGCGATTCGAATTGCCGCATGTCTCGATTCTCCACTGGAGGTTGTGGAGCCATGCGGGTTTCCTTGGCGCGCGAAAGACATCGATCGGGTCGCGCTCGACTACAGGGCGTCTCTGACGCGGCACGTCGACTTCGCCGCGTTCCGTGCGCACACGCCTGGCCGTCTCATTGTTTTAACAACAAAAGCCGCCAGTCCTTACACCGCCATCACCTATCAAAAAGACGACCTTCTGCTGATGGGCCAAGAAAGTGCCGGTGTTCCTGATGCAATCCATGCCGCAGCCGATGAACGTGTCGTGATCCCGATGGCGCAACATGCGCGGAGCCTGAACCTGACCGTTGCGGGGGCGATTGTGTTGGCCGAGGCGATTCGGCAGCTCAATGCCGACAAAATAAGGTGAACTCCGCACTCCATAGGTTAACCGGTAACGCCTAAGCGTCGACGGATGGATACGCTCGACACCAGACAAGCCCGCGCCAGTGCTTGGTTCAAAAACCTTCAAAACCAGATGATCGCTGCTTTTGAGAGCCTGGAAGACCAGGCCGATGCAGAGATCTACACAGATTTGGAGCCTGGACGGTTTGAACGCGAAGCGTGGTCACGCGGGCCCGAACAAGGCGGCGGCATGATGGCGATGCTGCGCGGGCGCGTGTTTGAAAAAGCGGGTATCCACACATCCGAGGTTTTTGGGGAGTTTTCCCCCGAATTTCGCAACGAGATTCCGGGGGCGGAGAATGATCCACGGTTTTGGGCCGCGGGGATCAGCTTGATCGCGCACACCCGCAACCCGCATGCCCCCGCGGCGCACATGAACACCCGATTTGTGGTGACCACAAAGCAGTGGTTTGGCGGAGGCGGCGACCTCAACCCCATGATGGATTCCTATCGAACGGCTGATCACGAGGACACCTGCGCGTTCTTGGCGGCAATGAAGAACGCGTGCGCTGCCAGCGACTCGGGCGATTTTAAGGGTTGGAAGGCGTGGTGCGACGACTACTTCTTTTTGCCCCACCGGAACGAGCATCGCGGCGTCGGGGGCATCTTCTATGACCGCCTGAACACGGGCGACTGGGAGGCCGATTTCGCCGTCACCCAAGCTGTGGGGACAGAGTTCCTGGAGGCCTACCCCGCTTTGGTGGCCCGCCGGATGAACCAAACCTGGTCAAAAGAAGACCGCGAGGAACAAATGTTCCGTCGCGGCCGTTATGCGGAGTTCAACCTGCTCTATGACCGCGGCACAACGTTCGGTCTTAAAACCGGCGGCAACGTGCAATCGATTCTCTCGAGCCTGCCGCCGATTGCGACATGGTCGTAAAACCGATGATCAGTAATCCGAGCCTTCGCCGCGAATACCGTTAAAGCCAGCGAACATTGTCAGAAGACCCAGTACCAGCGATCCATAAGCACCAAGGCCGATGACACCAAAGTCGATGCCTCCTGCTTCCATCATGCCCATCAGCATCACACCAAATGTCCCAATACCGGTCATGCCTGCCGCAACAACGGTCATGCTGGTCAGACGGCCAAGAACAGGCAACAGGCCGATCAACGACAAAACCGCCGATGCCGCACCGAACAGTATCGTGAAACCGATCATCTCGTTGAAAAGCTCGCCTTTTGGCTTGCAAGCCTCAACCGAGAAATCGAAATCGAGCGCACAGTCCACCGTGGCCGGCGCCAGATCGTAACCCGTCAGGGAATTTCCATTCCCATCGGCCATCCACGGCCCAAACAATGCGACGGCAGCAAGCGCGATCGGAAGCAGTATTCTCACCATTTTCTGAAGTCCCCTAGACACTTACGGGTTCTTAACACTTTATTAACGCACAGCAAACCTCAGAGATCATCTCTCGACGTCGGGAACATCTCCGATAGATTGGATGCGCCCTCGGTTAAAGCCTGGCGGCGGGACGTGCTCTTCTGTTGCAACGCCGTGACCGATTGCCGAATGGCTTTGAGATGATCTTCGAGTGCGCAGGTTTGCTCGTGCAAGGACTGAAGCTGCTGACACAACCTCCCATCGATGGGCGGACGGCGGTCGTTGGCAGGTGTCGGCAAGGATAGCGCACGCGTCGCGATTTCTGGATAGCTCAACGGTCGCGCTGGTTTGCCCGCGGGGCGCGGGACAGGCTTGGTCACCAGATGAGCGGCGATCTCTTCAAGGGGGACCTTGGCGTTCTCAGCACGGACGCGATCAAGCCGTGCAACACCAAAGTCGCGGGGGCCAACCTCTGAACGCCCATCGTCGAGGGCATGGTGAACAGCATCATCGAACAGACCAGCGATGACACCGATCAGTCCTCCACTTTGCTGGTAGAGCACCTCAATCGCCTCGTCATTGAACGTGATGGCGCTTCCGTCTGTCACCAGTTCAGCCGCCAGAACAGCAGAAACGACCCGGCGCGTTTCCCCGGCGGTTAAGGCTTCGAGCGGAAAGCGCTCCATTAAATGAAGGGCCCGCCGAAGATCAGCCCCCTGCCAATGGTCAAGGTCGGCGGTCATGATCAGATGGATCCCTTGGCCCGCCAGATCGAGTTGCTCATCAAGCTCAAGAAGATCAGCGAGCAGACCATCTGGCCCTTCGTGCATGTTCGCAATCAACACACAAACAGGCTCGCCCACTCCCGCACGATCTTCAGCAAAATCCGTTAAAGCCCCGACGGCATCAGCGGCCTCCACCGGTCGATGGCCAAAGGCGAGGAGGATATCCTCGGCTGCGCGATCAGCCTGCAACCAACCCGCTTCCAAAATGGCGACGGATAAGGGGTTGAGGCCGCGATGGTGCAGCCACGCCCGCACCGCGGTCGATTTCCCACTGCCAAGCGGCCCAGAAACCAACAGCGGCGCTGGCGCCTCGTCCCAATATTGGTCAAGTCGCGCATGCAGCGCGTCCCATCCCGCAAAAGAGAAAAGAAAGCCGCGAGCCCTGACCTCAGCAAAGGGCGCCGCGCTGTTATCAAGCTGCACCCTCGCCATATGCCCTCCCGATCAGAAACTCCAACGCGCGCCGAACGACACGCTGTTCTCTTGGAATTCAAGGAGCGTGCCGTTGAAGAGGCTGGAGACATCCTGATCGGGATCATTGTCTCGTCTGAGGTAACGATAGGTGCCGGTGACCGCGAGTGTTCGACTGAGCGTATAGTCGAAGGTCAGTTGACCTGACGTCTCCCTCGATTCCAGATCGGAGGGGTTACCGACGGTGGTGAAAAAACCGCGCTCGGTGATCACGTGATCGGCCGCGGCCGTCAGGGTTAAACGGCGGTTCAGCCGCCGCCGAAACGACGCCGATACGCGTGTTTGATCATTGCCGCGGTTCAACCCATCGTCTTCGACATCGTCATCACGGCGCGCTTGGCCCTGGAGCGTGAAGCTGTTGCGACCATACTGACCGACAAGACCGATCTGCACCCGGGTGGATGGTCGACCATTGCCCCCCGCGAAGGTGACCGATTGGAGGTCCGAGACCGCGAAATTGACCCGGCTCGCCAATTCATTGGGGCTCAGTTCCGATGACGTGCTCGCCGCTCGTTCGATGAAGGTCAGGCTTTGTGAATTGCGAAAGAGATTGTTGTTTTGCTGGTCTTGGAGGCTTGAGGAAAGCACGCGCGCAACTTCACCGCTGAGGCGAAGTCGCGGGGTCACCTCGTAATCAATGCTGCCATCGATCTGTGTACCATTGTAGCGTTCACCAACACCAGCCGTCAGTGCCAAGCGCAAATTCGGGTTATAACTAAAGCCCACGCGGTAATAGGTGCCTGAAATCTCATCGCCATCCGCTTCACCGAGGCTATCGGCCTCAACGTCCGTACCTTGAGGATCTTCGAACTCATTATCGATTTCATCGTACCCCACCTCACCATCAAGGGTGAGGTTGCGAAGGATCTGCCAATAGATCCCCAAGGAGCCCGATGCCTGCTCGAGGGTCTGTGACGCGAAGACGTCTGAATCGTCCTCTTCGAAACGTCGGGCAAAGCCAGCGACCCTGAACTCGAGCCCACCGAAAACGTTTCCGGTGGTATAAGCAGCCAGCACTTCATTGCTGACGCTGTCATTCACCGCCGTTTGCCCTTGGATCAATTCCGCATCAATCGTCTCTTCAAGCACGATGATGGAGGAATTCCTGTAGCGCAATTCAATCTCTTGGCCCTGATCAAAGCGCATCAGATACACTGGGCTCGCGAAGACACCAAAAAGCACAGCTTCATTGGTGTCCTGACCAGGCGCTGCAGCTGCTAGCTCGTTCCCCGCAAAGATCGATTGCTCTTGCATGAAACCGCCTGCTTCAAGGAAGAAGCGGTCGTCCACCAGCTCGTAAGCGGCAAAAGCGCTCAGATTCGGGTCGTAGAAGGTTTGGTCAAAATTCCGGTCGCCGATTGTTCCGGTTAAATCATCCGTGATCGCAAAATCTGGCAGGTCTGCATTGGCTTGATCGCCGTAGCGATCATCAACCCCGACGTCCTGAAAGTACGTGCCGACCGTCGCCGAACCCCTGACGATGGCTTCGATCCGTTTGCGTTTGATGATCGATTGACCCGAGAGCGTCATCGACATGAAATGGTTGCTGACAGGGTCAATTTGGACCGTGTCGTTCAGTGGGAGGAGCGACTGCACCACCGAACCATCGTCAAGCGTCACATCAGTCAGCGAGGTTTGCACCGTGCCATTGGCATCGAGAAAACGGCGTTCATAGAGACCATCGTCAAATCGCGCGTAATTGTCCGTGTAATTATAGGCTGTCTCGACGGACCAGCGATTAACCACGATGGACCGCGGGGCAACATCATAGGCTTCTGTGCTTTGAGCAAAAGCGGACCCCAGCGAGACAAAGAGAGCCCCCGCGGCGGCGGAGATCAACAAAGCCTTCGTCATGGGCGAACCTTCCCCTAGGGACGATACGTCCCGGCGCGGCATTAAAAGACTGATTCCGGTATCAAGATCACGTCACCAGGTTGCAGCGGGACATCGGCACTGACATCGCCGTCACGCAGCAAGTCACCGAGCCTTAGACGATAGGTCTTTTTCTCCGCGCCTCGCCCACGGATGAGCTTTGCGCGGTTACCAGCGGCAAATTCTGTGAGGCCGCCGACCGCGATCATCACATCAAGCGTGGTCATGCCAGCCTGGTAGGGGATGGCGCTGGGTTCTTGCGCCTCGCCAAGCACGCGAACCTGCTGGTCAAAGGTTGAGGAG
The DNA here is from genome assembly GCA_039033795.1 of Pseudomonadota bacterium. Classification (GTDB taxonomy): domain Bacteria; phylum Pseudomonadota; class Alphaproteobacteria; order Caulobacterales; family Parvularculaceae; genus Parvularcula. The sequence goes on from JBCCBY010000067.1 coordinate 10,926, forward strand.
AAGCCGCTGACGATCACTGTGACTTGCGGCGTACGGACATACTCCGCCAACGCGCCTTCCAAATCAGAGGCGAGTTGGGCAGGCGATTTGCCAGCGGCGTTGATGTCTTCGACCAATGGTGTGGAAATACGCCCGTCGGGTCGCACGCTGACTTGCGTCGAAAGCTCAGGTGCGCGCCAGACAAAAATCTCTAAATCATCATACGCCCCGATTTTGTAGTCAGGGTATTCCTGCTCAGCGAGGAACGCGGCATCAGCACCCTCGCGCGGTGCTGCCTCAAGACGTTCACCGAGGGGGTTGAGAGCACACGCTGACAACAACGCAGCGAAAAGCACCGCCAAACCGAAAACCCGCACCACTTGATCACGCATCAAAGCATCCTCCTTACAACCCGCAACAGAAAGCTGCTGTTACCATCTGCGCCGATTCAGTCGTCGCGGTGGACTTTCTCGCGCCGTTCGTGACGCTCCTGTGCCTCAAGGGACAATGTGGCCGTCGGCCGGGCTTCTAATCGCTGAAGCGAAATCGGATCACCGGTCTCTGAGCAATAACCATACTCACCCTCATCGATCCGGCGAATGGCCGAATCGATTTTCGCGATCAGCTTGCGCTGCCGATCCCTGGTGCGGAGCTCAAGGGCATGATCGGTCTCCGACGACGCCCTGTCGGTGGGATCTGGCGCATGCAAGGTGGCATCCTTCATTTCAGCCAAGGTGTCACGACTCTGCTGAAGGATGTCTGCCTTCCAATTCATGAGTTTACGCCGAAAATACTCGAGCTGCCGTTCATTCATGAACGGCTCTTCGTCGCTCGGGCGGTAATCCTGTGTGTCCGTGACAGCCACGGCTGCCTCCTGCTTCCTTACCCTGCACCCTCACGCGGGGTCGCCGTCGACCCGCGTGTCGGCCAGCCATTAACGACCTCAATCGATCAGAACAACCGTCTCGCGATCTCAAGCGTTCTTGTCGCGTTTCAGCCTTCAAGTCTGGTTAAAATGATGATCAAAGCGAAAGGTCATGTTACGGTGTCGTCGGTGTGATGGGGATTGACCATGCGGATTGGGCAAAACGGACTTTCGCTGATCAAGGATTTTGAAGGCCTTGAGCTTGAGGCCTATCAAGACATCGTGGGCGTCTGGACCATTGGATATGGTCATACAGACCATGCGGGACCGCCAGAAGTGACGCCTGGGCTGACGATAACGGCCGACGAAGCGGAGGATATTCTTCGCAACGATCTCGGCCAGTACGAAAACGCCGTCACCAAGGCCGTGAAAGTCGATATCACCCAGAACATGTTCGATGCACTGGTGTCGATCACCTACAACATCGGGGTGAACGGCATGAAAGGATCGACCTTCATCAAGCGCCTCAATGCCAAAAATTACACGGGCTGCGCCGAAGCCATGCAATGGTGGAACAAAGCCGGTGGCCAAGTCGTCTCTGGCCTGAAGCGCCGCCGCGAAGCCGAAGCCGACCTTTTCTTGCAGGGCTACAGTGATGATGACCTGACCGAAGCTGAAGCG
>JBCCBY010000068.1:0-12107 GCA_039033795.1 Pseudomonadota bacterium
CGTGTGCTGAGTTTTCCCGTTTTGTGCTTGTGGGATCATACGTGCTGTGAAACTTAATTTTATTTCTGGCGATTTGATTTGCTCGTTTGCTCGCTCCACGCAGGACACGTCGCAACATCAACGAGAGGGTTGTCCGCTCACGGGTGCTGTCAGTATCTTGTCCAAAAAGGCGCCGGCGTCTGCGCCTTTAAACCGATAGATCTTCATCGGTGAAGCATCAAACAGACCACAACCCTCGCGAATGCTGCGGTATTCATGCTTCGCATCGCTAAACGCGACAGGAAGGCAATAACCGTTCCAGTGGTCGTAATCCTCCGCCGGTGTTCGGGCGATGAATGCGTCAAAGTCAAAGTCGACGTGACGGGTAATGAGATCGCATAAAGGGCTTTTCGCAGCATGTTCGGTCATCACGCACCGTTCCTAACGCTCGATAGTTTTATACCAAACGCACAGTTAGGATTCTGATGAAATTGTCCAGTGGTCCCGTTCACATTCTGGACGGTTGATTGGTCTTTTTTTCGAGAATCCATGGGCATGCGTATCACTTAGAGGCAAAGCGATACAACGCGGGACCGCTTGGACTCGATCGCGTTGATACAATGAACACTGATCATGTTAACGATGCCGTTCCGTGCCACGTTTTGACGTCAATGACCGAAGTCTCGTGGCGCATGGACACGCGCAGTCCCCTTCCCAGTGGAAGCCGCCTCACGTGCCGTAATCGTTGTTCGCATTGGTTGGCATCGTCGAGCAGTTTCGTGCTCTCTTGCACCTGGCCGAGCAGACCGCCAGGTTACTCGCAATAATGAACTCCTCCTACGGAGTAACCTACGCCTGCCTCTAGTGTTTTCAACTTTCCATGAGAGCCCATCCACCACAGCGCGATCGACGTTGATCGTTCGACGTGCAAAGGGGGTCGCGACCTCTTCAGGTTCAGTGCCGCAAGGATTGATGCAACGAAACGACGGGTGCCTCGGTCGTCGATGGATGATCTGCAGCTGAGCATGCGCTATCGCCGACGAGGCTTTGCGACAAAAAACCATCGGAGTGTTTACAAGCCATTGGTCACTGGCGTTAGTTTCCCAAATGACCAAATCACTTTCCATTATTGGCGTTGGGGCTTTTGGGGAATTCATGCTGCGGCACGTGACCCCTTATTTCGATGTCCATGTGTATGATGAATTTCGGGATCTGTCGGGTCTCGCCAAGACGTACAACGTCACATGCTGTGGTTTAGAAATGGCGGCCACGTGCGATATCTTGGTGATCGCCGTCCCCGTTCGGGCCATCGAAGGCGTTGTTCAGCGTATTGTGGATCACTTACGACCAGGCCAATTGGTGATGGATGTGGCTTCGGTGAAATGCCTGCCTGCTCAAATCTTGCTTGAGCACCTCCCCCAGACCGTGGACATTGTTGGTCTGCATCCATTGTTCGGCCCGCAGAGCGGCAAAACAGGAATCCACGGGCAGAACATCGCGGTCGTTGATATCAGGAGCAGCTCGATTGATCGTCTTACGTCCTTTTTAACGGAGCGACTGGGTCTCAACGTCATCTCTTGCACAGCAGACGAGCATGACGAGCAAATGGCCTATGTCCAAGGACTAACGCATATGATCGCACGTGTTTTTCAAAAGATGGATATGCCGACCATCTCGCAGGAAACGAAGACATTTTCGTTACTTCGGCAGATGGTCAACATCGTCAAAGATGACAGCGACGCGCTGTTCAAAGCTATTCAAACCGACAACCCCTTTGTGGATACAACCAAGCAAAAGTTCTTTGACGCAGTCACGCAGCTCCAAAATGAGCTTGGCAAGGGTCATCAGTTATTGGATTGTCAAAAGAGATAGGGTTCAGCCATCGCGGTGTTGGTGGCGACTTTTCATCATTGTGCGCATGATGCGTCGTGGTCAATCTTATAGCAGACACCGCCGACGTGATTCGGACCAATCTTACAACATCGCCGTCATCAAAAAAGCTGGCCCCAGAATAAGCGCCGCAATCGCCGCAGCGCCCCCCACCCACCAGTGTTTTCCTGGAAACCGTCCTATAAAGATGAAGCACAACGCAGCGGTCACACTGAACCCTGCCAGCCAGATGGGAATTCCCCGCTCCCATCCTTGAAGTCCCGCCAAAACAATCAGTGCAAGCCCTGATAAGACCCATCCCACACCCCCGCCCAGCCGGCGCAGATTGGCCGATGCCTGCACCTGTGCGAGCACAGACCGTCGTTCATTCGCTTCGACCCAAAAAACCAAAGCCAAAGCCAGGAGACTTAATGCAAGACCTGTCGCCATCGTTAGTCCTCAAGAGCCCAAAATAAGACGAACGGGGAGCACCTGCTGATCAGCCGCACTTAGCACCTGGTCAAAGCGATTGTGTCGATCCTCGAACAGAGAACCGTTTCGGTCCAACAAATGCCTGGGAAGAACAGCGCGCATGGCGCCGATCAGCGATAAACGTAACACCAGATGTCCCCATGATGCGATCGACAACCAATATCCCCACGTCGCCCCTCTTAGCGCACGGCGCCGAAACTGCAAGTCATTCGCAACAAGAAAAGCGTGATCGATGGTTGAACGAGGCTCGATGCCGCATCCTTGCCGCGGCGTGATCGATCCTGAAAGACATCATCGGATCAATCCGTCTTGAGAGGAGCGGGCGTCAAGAGCCTGAGGGTCGTGCTCAAGGGCATCGCAGGGTCGTTGACCATTCGCGCTTGGTCGCAGATCAGCGACGATGGCCCTCGCCCGACCCTTTTCTCGCGAGTACACGATGTTAACGCTCACCACATGGATCGTTGATCCGTTAACCTATCTTATTGGATTGCCCTGTTGCGTGATATGGGCACTGGGCTTGATGTTGTCGACGCCGCGATCAACCGGGCCAAAGGCATCAAACCAAAAAGTCACTCGCATTGGTTTTTCTTGAAGAGCGTCTTGGTGAGGCTGTGAAAAAAATAGACGGACCTGTCTCAAAATAAGGACGAACAGCACCCCGATCCCGATAGTCTCCATCAACAGATGCGCGCAACGCTCATGGCTCTGATTGATACGGCCAATGAGACAACGTGATCCCTTCCTTTGCTGATCAGATCAGTCACTTATTTGATAAGATAGAGTTTGCCCGTCTCAGGATCTTCGAATACACGACCAACGGCTTGGAGGCCTGAGCCATCCGAGGCAGCGTTCCCAGGCAGCTCTGGGAGTTCCGAGCCAGCCTCCACGGGGTTCGGGATCGCTTGGCCGTTTGACGCCGCCGCAAGAGCAGCGATCAATCCAACGGCGAACACCAACATCAAATCCGCCAGGTTGGGCAGATCACTGACGTTCGTCGCGTCGGCCTCTTCGTCGAAACGCGTGCCTGTGAAATCACGCATGCTCGTTCTCCATTGATGCCAGAAGCCGATCATAAGCGCGGCGGCGCCAACGACCGATAAGATAGCCCGCCAAGCCAATCGCCAGACCCAAGACTGTTGTATCGAAGGCGGTAGCGATGGCGACCGATAGCGTTTGAAAGTCTCCGGCCCCCATCGCTGCAATGCCCGGCCCCAGGGGGATGAGCGTTCCCATTAATCCCAAGGACGGCCCAAGGCGGGCCGCAAGATCAGCGCGGCTGATGCGCGCGCGAGCTAGCGCCTCAACATCCTGTGTTGCGCTATTCAGCATTCTGTTTAATCCGCCAAAGCGCTCACCGATGGCGACACCGCAATCGATGACGACCAGCACGGTCAGGGTAAGGAGGGCCGCAATCACCGGCCACAAGAGATGGTGGACAAACGTGTGGAGCAGCGTCGCAAGATCGATCATAGGCGTGGCCTCAACCCTATCGTCACCCCACCGCCCAGGAGCAAGATGATGACCGCGGCCAAACCCGTCCCTTGCCAAGCGGGCGGCGCTTTGTCCTGCGGCGCTATCGGTGTGAGCTCACGAATAACCTCAGGCGCCGCCGCCGTGTCCGTGACGGGTCCACGAGCCGCGTTGCGAACGTCCGTGAGCCCTTCCGCAAGGTTCTGCGGTAATTGCTCTGTGATCCAATCAAGCATCGGGTGATCGGGCTGTGTATGGCCACTGCCCGGAAGACCGGCCTCAACCACCACCTGGGTGAAGGCCTGCGCCAAGCTCTGGATTGTCGCCGCGTCCGCGTCCCAATACCCTTTTTCCGCCGCCACGAGCATAATGGCGAGAATGTTCGCCTGGACGGGCTGCATGGCTGGCTCATTGAGGAAGTCGTCGACGCCGATGTTGTAGCGGTCATCAATGTAGATCGCTTTGGCTTCCTCCCAAACCGTGTCGGCCAACAAATTGGGGTCGGAAGCTTCCCAACCCCAAAGGTTCTCGAAAAACGCGCTGTTCATGGTCCGTGCACCAGCATAACCATGCTGCATCAGCGCTTCGATCCAAGCGGGGTTCAATTGTCGCGATCGCAACTCCTGCAAAATCGCGCTGGCGAGGGGCGCCATATCCGGGTCATCAGGATCACTGACATCAATGACAAACCCCTTCGATGCGCTGCCGCTTAGGGACTCCACGGCCAGGTTCAGGCCCCCAAGGTAGTCATACGCATCGTTGTTATCGACCAATCCATAGAGATTGCTCGCGCGGCCTAGGTAGCTGCGGCTCACGCGCGCCAGACGCTTTTCCAATTGGTCTTGATGCGCAGCACCGTTGACCCCCTCACCATAGGCGTGACCGATACGAGCGATATAAGTTTGAGCGAGTTCGCGCCGGTCATCCCAAGCGCCCGACCGTTCAGCAAGCCGATTAACGCCCGCGCTATAGCGTCCGGGCGCAGGCGCAAAAAGCCGCAAGCTGGCGATCCGTCCAGCCCTGCCATCGGGTCTTTCGAGAGATCGCATCTCCCTCACCCAGGCCGCAGCCACCGCGTTATCAGCAAGCGGATCTGATCCTGGGTTCCGCAACTCACCCAAAGGAGCCAGTGTTGCACGCAACGGTGCAACGAGGTCAGGATAAGCTTCCACAATGGTGTCCGAAGCGCCATCGAGCGCGAGCAAAACGGCCCTGTCTAACCATTTCATCTGCTCGCCATAAAGATCACGAAAGAGACCCGAGGCGATGAATGTCACATCGCGACGCTGCAGGCCCTCAACCAAAGGCACACGATCAAGGCCGACGATGATACCGCGACTGTTCCAAACAGGACGGATACCGAGCAAGTCTAACCCGAATGCCATCATCACACCGCCATCGCGAACGGTGTCTGAGGCCCAAAGAACGACCGCCTCATCTCCATCGTCAGGGGGCAGTCTCTGGGCCATCGCGGATCCGATGTCCCAAGCAACCGTGGTCGGAACAAGGCTTGCATCAAGCGCGTAGAAATTCCGGCCCGTCGGCAAAGCGTCCGGTGAGCGCAACGGATCATTGCCTTTGCCAGGCTCAACAAAACGCCCCTCAAGACCCGCGAGCAACGCCTTCATCTCCAATGCCGGAGAACCAGCCAGCATTTCCCGAGCGCCATTGTTGTCCATCGACGCAAGCATGGTTTCGAGGGCTTCAGAGCTCCAGTCTTGGCCAAAAACATGCAGACCGAGCGGCATAAAATCCTCTTGCATCTCGGTCAAAAAATGGCCGACCTCATGCACAAGCAAGTCAGGATCTATGCTTTCAAAAGCAATCGTCTCGCCGCCGCCGTGGTCAGCCTCAAGCTCGGCAACAAGCGCCTCCTTGATCCCCAGTTGCTCGACGTGATCGCGGATACGCATAAATGCCTGTGACCGCGCAATGTCACCAGCATCCGATGGGTCAGCGCCCTCAAAGCTCTCCACCAATTGGCGCAGACCAAGGAGTTCATCATAGAAGGGTGTCGCCTGAAGCGGGGGCGTGAGGTGATCAATGATCACCGCCAAGCCGCGGCGTTTGGCCTGCAAACCTTCGCCGACACCATCGACAATATATGGGTAGAGCCCGGGCACATCCCCCGCGATCAGTCGCGAATAATCTGTTCGGCTTAAACCAACGCGCTTTCCGGGAAGAAACTCATAAGTGGAGTGGCGGCCAAGATGAACGAGAGCGTGGGGCTTAAATTCCGTATGCAGCCAGTGGTAAAAGGCCAAATACTGATGCGTTGGCGGTACACTGATATTTGCGTGCAAGACCTCTTCATTGACCTCCCACCCGCGCGGCGGTTGCGGAGCAATGATGACGTTACCGAATTGAAGCCGCGGAAAAACGAACTCGCCCTCAACCGTCATCACGCGCCCCGGCACAGGACCCCAACCGCGAAGACCCTCGATGCCCTGGTTTTGAAGAGCCTTGGCAAGGACGTCGAGATCATCCGCTCGATCCTCGCCCTGGATCAACGCTCCGTAGGCGTCGCGCAGCTGTTCAAGCAGAGCCTCAGCCCGTTCATGGTATTGCGCTGGCGCACCCTCGATAACGAACGCCATATCGTGCAGCGTGTTGTCGACCATCGCTTGGGCGCTTTCAAACTCCTGGTCGCTCAGCGCCATCTCCACGCGCTGTCTTAGTGCTGCTAGGGGTCCATCGATCATTTCGGCCTTTGTCAGCGCCGGCAGTTCTTCGAGCCAGTTTGCATAATCCTCACTGGACTGACCAAGTCCATCGCGCCATAGGGTCTCTAAGGCTTCGTTGTTCTCGGGCAAGTTAACAGCCCGGTCTTGGATCTGTTCCAGCAAGGCGTCTGAACTGGCGGGCAATTTGCCGACATCATAGCCTTCAGCATCCAATCTCGAGAGAACACCGAAAAGGCTCGCCGGGACATCGAGGTTGTCAGCACCTATGTTGTGGCGGCCGGGTGGGTGGTTGTAGTAGATGATGGCGACGCGCTTGTCGGCGTTTGACGTCTCTTGTAACGCCGTCCAGTTTTTGACCCGATCCGTCAGACGGATGACCTCTGAACGCACCGGCGCAGTGACGCGGATCTCTATTCCTGAGATGGGGTCAAGACGCGGCGCCGACGCAGCGGCAACAACATGGAGTTGCCCAGCGCCGGATAGCTCAGGCATGGCGACGCGGTAATAGACACTGTCTGTGGGCAGACCGTCTGTGTTGCTTTGCCAGGTCCGCTCATCGAACTCTGTGAGCCGAACACCTTTTAACAAGGGCACATTGAGCGCTCCGAGCGCAGCCTCTGCTCTGGCCCTGTCCGAGCCGCCAACAGCGAAGTCTTGGAGCATGATAAGCGCGGCGGGCGCTTGGGCTGTAAGCTCTTCGAGCGCGTCAGCACTCGCACCGCCCCAGTCAGCAAAAACCGACTGACAGGCGAGCCCGGTATCAATGAGAGCCTCGCAAAGAGCATCATGCACGTCATGATTGCCCGCTAGATCACCGGTCTCATAGTCAAAAAGAGCGACCAGCGGCGCCTCTATTGCCCCGCGCCGCGCGCCGATACGGACAGGCTCAATTGGTTGGGGCGCACGCAGATTATGGCGGGTGTTGGGGTCCGCAATGATAAACGCGAAGAGCGTGCTGAGGTTCTCAACCCCCCTGCCTTGCCAATAGGCATTGGCCGTCGCCCAGGACGTCGCTTGATCGCCCAGACGTTGCTTAGAAAGGTCCACAAGTACGCGTGTCGAGCTGACGGCCCAAAGCGGTCGATCGGGCGGAAGCCGTGAGGCCAACCGTGCGATCCGGGCCGAATCCTCGGCAAAAACACCCGCGATCAAGACAGCGTCGGCAGCGCCCAAACGCTCACCCAATGCACCATCGCTCAACGCTGCGATTTGACCCGGTGTCCTGAGCATGATGGTGACGTCGGGATAGCGGGCCTGAAAGTGTTTGGCCGCCTCGGCAGCGACCGCTGAATTCCGCTCAGAGATGATGCCGAACAACGATTGCGCATTCGCAACCGAAACCACGAAAGCGAACAGCACAAAGACGATAACAGCGAGAAGCCGCCGCCAGAACCATTGCATGTCGACCCCCTTCTTTGTCTTGACTGCGTCAGCGGACGCAGCACCGACCAAAAAAATATCGCCACAACGATCTTTTCCGGCGCAACAGGTTCACCCGACCTGCAACGGGACGATGGTGATGGCAAGTTTCCTGGCTCGCCAAACCCCGCATCAGACCAAGGGATCATGGCTGTCAGCGGTCACGTGACGTTGTCAGAGGTGCAAAGATACACTTCGCAGGCGGACAGACGGCGTCTCGCGATTCAGTTCACAGAAGAGGAAAGTGTCTAACCATGGCAAAATAGCTGTCTGATCTTTGCCATAAGATACTGAAAAACAAAAATATTACTAAAGATATGGCACTCCCTAGGGGAATCGAACCCCTCTTTCCAGGTTGAAAACCTGGCGTCCTAACCGATAGACGAAGGGAGCGCAGAGCCAGGCTGCACCCAGAAGCGGCGGGATACGGAAAGGGAGCGGCGCTTTCAAGCCTTTTTTGGCTTACGCGGCGCTCGCGTCATCGACTTCAAACTGCGCCGCCTCGCCGCCTCGCCAGGTGTCCGGTGTGATACGGCCGGCGAGGTGAAGCTTGGGCCGATTGAGATCCTCAAGAAGCGCACCAAGGGGCTCATCTTTCGCGCCAAAGGCAATCGCTCTGGCCGTTTTTCCAAGGCTGTCCTCCACCGTGATCGCCAGATGGCGTTCACCGACGAGGCGCACGTGGCGGACACGCATATCCGACAACGCAAATCGAGGCTCCGGATTGCCCTGGCCAAAGGGCCCTGCCGGTCCAAGCGTTCTGCATGTCGCAGCGTTCACAGCACCCACACCAATGACGCTATCGAGAACAAGCGGGCGACGCGCTGTGGCCTGCGCCACCGACACCGACAATCGCGCGTTGAGGAAAGCCCGAAAACCATCCACCTGATCAGGTGAGAGGGACAGCCCTGCTGCCATGGCATGACCACCACCCGATTTGATCACACCCTCAGAAGCAGCGTCAGCAACAGCCGCCCCAAGGTCAACGCCATCCACCGAGCGGCCAGATCCTGTTCCCTTGTCGCCTTCAAGAGAAATGCAAAAAGCGGGACGATGAAACCGCTCCTTAAGGCGCCCCGCAACGATACCGACAACACCGGGATGCCAGCCCTCACCTGCCGCAACGATCGGTTCATTGTCCGAAAGCCCGCGCGCTTCGATCTGCGCAACGGCGTCACGTCGAACTTGATCTTCTAACCGGCGCCGTTCCTTGTTCAAAGCCTCAAGCTTTTGCGCAATCGCTGTTGCATGGGTTGGTTCATCGGTTGTCAGAAGATCAAAAGCGATTTTCGCATGGCCAACACGGCCTGCTGCATTGATCCGTGGACCGATTTGAAAACCAATATGGCTCGCACCCACCCGGCCTTGCAGCCCTGCTGAACGTGCCAGGGCCTTCAGGCCAGGATTACCCCATGGGCTCTGTTCAACATCACCGATGACCTTAAGGCCCTGGGCGACAAGCAGCCGGGTCAGCCCCTGGAGCGGCATCACATCACAAATGAGGCTCACTGCCACAAGGTCGAGGTAACGCGTCAGCTTTGGTTCCGGCTTTGACGAGAAAAACCCGCGGGCTCGCAATTCTCGATTAAGCGCGACGAGGGTCATGAAGGTCACACCGCCCGCCGATAATCCTCCGAGGCCGGACGTATCACCAGGACGGTGCGGGTTGACGAGGGCACAAACATCAGGCCGCGCGTCCATCAAATGGTGATCAAGAACCACCACATCGGCGCTCGTTGCACAAAGAACATCTCCGTGGTTAGAGCCGCAATCCACGGTGCAGATGACCGACGCACCACGCTCCTCCAACACCTGCAAGCCCAGCAAGCTTGGCCCATAGCCTTCCTTAAATCGATCGGGAAGATGAACGACCGGCACCGCGCCAACAGCGCATAAATAACGAAACAAAAGAGCCGCGGATACTGTTCCGTCTACGTCATAATCACCAAAGATACCAATCGTTTCTCCGCCCACAATCGCATCAGCCAAGCGCTCGGCCGCTCTGTCCATTTCCATCAGGACCGACGGATCGGGCAAATGGTTTTTCAAACTGGGCGTCAGATAGGCTTCGAGTTCCTCAAGGGCGACGCCGCGGCCAAGCACCACCTGCGCCAGAAGTGTATCCACCCCGAACCGTTGCACGGCCAAGTCGGCTGTCCTGCGACATACATCGCGCTGCCGCCAGGAGCGTCCGGTGACAGAGTTTTCCACACCCAAAAGCAGTGGCCAGGACGGATCAAACGAATCAAAAGCCATGGCCCGAGTGTGCCACGTTCACGCGCTATGCGACAGCGCGAGGCACAACTTAAGGACCAGGCGCACCCTCATCAGCCTCAAGTGAGGCTTCGTGATCCTCAAGCACCTGGTACAGAGGAAAATCAACCCACGTGTCATTGAGATAGTTCAACTCTGGCACTTCTTCCTTCGGGTCCACCAACAGATTGTAGATCGAAGGATACGCCATCTCTTTGATGGCATAGCTGTCCTCATCGATCTCTCTCAGCATGATCTTCCAATTGCGCCACTTTGCACCGAAAAGGGTATCACCGACATAGAAGACGATTGAGTCGCGTGCGGAGCTTTCGGCCTCACCCATCAGGAATGCCGACTGATCGACCCCATCCAATATCCGGTCTTGCGGGATATCGCCGCCAGCAAAGCTCGCCAACGTTGGAAAGACATCAACCTGATGGATCAGACCGTTGGATTTGCGTCCAGGGGCGATCACACCGGGCCATCGGATAATGAACGGTACCCGTAACGATCCCTCATAGGGCGAGAACATGCCGCCACGCCACGGCCCTGTGAACCCGAAAGAACGGGGGACACCTTCGCGGCCATTGTCCGAGGTGAAGATGAAAATCGTTTCATCCTTCAGACCAAGCCGATCGACGGCGTTGAGCAATTCGCCGACATACGCATCGGTCTGAGCGAGAACATCAGCAAATGCTCCATTTCCCGTGGATCCTTTAAAATCAGGGTGCGCATCAACCGGCTCATGGGTCTGCGTATACGATAAAAGGAGGAAAAATGGATCGTCAGTCTCACCGTGGCGTTTGATAAAGTCGAGGCCATGATCCGTGATCTCGCGATCAATCAACGTGCGCTTCTCGCGGTCAAAGATGTCTCCTTCTTTCGGAGTCTCGCCGCGTTTGGCTGACATGACACGGGTGAAAACCGCTCCTTCATGCGCATCGGGATCGTAGCTATCGCTGTCGGGCCAAAACGCGCGATCTGACGAACGTGGTAGGCCATACCATTCATCAAACCCCTGGCAATGAGACTGTGATAGCCGCTATCATGTTCGATGATAATAAGGTTTCTGTAGTTCTTGAAGGGCCCGGCAAACCGTATGGTGCCTTCTAGTGGTGCAACGACCAAAGCCCCAGAATTAGCGCTGATTTCGATACCTTTACTGGGCGCGCCAAATGAGTCTGCTTCGTTAAAGTTTGTTTGAATAAGGCCTGATGCAGGGAGTTGAGAGTTATTTGAGCCCGGAACTGCGCGCGTTACACTGGCGAGTTTTACGTTTCTCTTCTTAGGCTGGGTCTTTTTTTCTTTAGCTTTGCGCTTGTTTTCCTCTTCTAAACGTTTGATCAGCTCATTCAGGCTTTTCACCTGTGTTGAGATTTTTTGAACCTGCTCTTCTTGTTCTTTTAAATCTTTGTGCGTTCTGCGGTAGAGTGATTGTCGTTTCTCCGTAAGCTGTGATAGTTGCTCGTGTTTTTCACTGAGCTTCTTTGAGGTGCTTACAACGCGCTGTTTTTCATTTTTAAGATCGTTTGAGATGTCTTCTAAGGCCTGAATATTTTCTTTTAATTTTTGGGCGTCTTTATGAATTGAAGGTAAAATATCACCAAGCAGCATTGCGCTTTGTGCTGTTTCTAGCGGTGCGCCTGGTTTGACAATGAGGGCCTCTGGTGGAATGCGACGTATTCTTTGTAGTGCAAGCACAAGCCTGGCAATGTATTTATGGTCCTTTTCTAATTTTTGTTGGATCTTAAGCTTTTCAATTTCTTTGTCTTTAATGCGTTCTTGGATATTGGTAAGTTTTTGTTCATTGCCCTGAATAGAGCCGCCAAGCTCAACGAGTTTTTCTTTTGTTATTCTCAAGTCTTTTTCTAAACTCTTAACCGTTGTTTCTAGCTTTTTCTTTTTGCCCTCTTCTTGTTGTAAATTTTTGTTGATTGATTC
>JBCCBY010000069.1:0-12054 GCA_039033795.1 Pseudomonadota bacterium
CAAGCCGCGAGGCCTTCGGCAAAAAGATCATCCAGCACTCGATCTGGGAACAGCGCATCGGCGAGGGACGCCTCAACATTGAGATGACCCGCCTTCTTTGCCTCAAAGCGGCGTATATGATGGACACCGCGGGCAACAAAGCCGCCCAAGGCGAGATCGCGATGATCAAAGTCGCAGCGCCTAATATGGCGCTCAAAATCATTGACGATGCGATCCAAGCCCATGGTGGCGGCGGTGTGTCGGCGGACTTCGATGTCGCCGAAATGTACGCCCATATGCGGACGCTTCGTCTTGCCGATGGTCCTGACGAGGTCCACAACCGCGCCATCTCGCGGATCGAAGCACGCCGCTTGATCAACGACTAAACGGCAAGCACCCCAATAGGAACAAGACGATGGCTAGGCTCTTTTTACTCCTGAACGCCGTCTTGTTCCTGGGCTTCGGAGTTTATGCATTCTTGAACCCGGCCGGGGTTTTCCTATCGGCAGGCCTTGATCCTGCCGCCATCACAAACAGCGTCATGTATGAGCTGCGCAGCAATTATGGCGGCGTGAACATCGGCATTGGCCTGATGTGCATGGCCGCAGTGTTGCGTTCGGCCCTTCAGCGGCCCGCGCTTTTTATGTTGCTCGCCTTTACCGGCGGCTACGCGCTTGGCCGGATCTTGTCGTTGCCGGTCGACGGCGTGCCGTCGCTCAATCTCATCGGCTATGCTTTCTATGAAATCGTCACGGCGACCATCGCCTTTCTTTTGCTGCGAGCAGGAAAAGCCGAGGGCTGAAGCACATCGATTTCGAAAACGGCGAGCGCGCTGAGATCGGTGCACCCTATTCTCATCGTCTTCAGGTAGGAATCGGTGAGCCGTGGACATTCAAGATTGGCATATCATCCTCGCCGGGATTGTAACGGGCGCGATCAGCGTCGCAGCCGCGAGCATTCTTCGCAGCCGAGCATCGCTCGCGATCAAATTCACCGGGTTCGGTTTTTGCGCAGGCGTCATCGGTTATGCGATTGAGAGCTTCGCACCGGGCAATTTCTTCGTCTTCTTGATTTCCTGCCAGACCCTTGGGTTCCTCTGGCCCTTCGTTGCGTTGATCTTTGGCATCTCGGTCAGCCGTTGGCTCCTCGTCCTACCGGGTGTCCTGATGTTAGGATCGTTCCTTCTTCGGTATTTTGCGCCGGGTGATGTGCAGGCGGCTTGCTCGTTTTTACAAAACATCATCGAGGCGGGAATCGGTGGGCTGGTCCTTTATGCCGTTTGGCGCAGCGAAGACGACGATCTTGATCATCAGCGCCGCGCGATCCGGCGTCCGTTCATGGCGATGATCGGGGTCTACGTCATTGGCCTCGCCGCCTTCGACTTCATCGCTGACGAGACGGCAGCGCAAAGCGCGCCCATGATCATTGATGAAGTGCTGACCGCAATTTTGTCGGTGGCTGGCGCGTTGATTTTCACCTCGCCAAGGCCTGGCCTGCTGGTCGCGCCGCGCAAGAAACCTGAACCAGTATCCACGTCGCAAGACACAGACCCCGAAGCGCAACTTCTCGCAGCGCTCCACAGCGAAATGACGACCAACCAAGCCTGGCGCGAAGAAGGGCTGACGGTTGGGGGTTTGGCTGATCGTCTCGGTGTGCCGGAGCACCGCTTGCGCCCAGTTATCAACCAAAAGCTGGGCTACAGAAACTTTGCCGCGTTCATCAACTCACACCGTCTTGAGGACGTAAAACGCCGTCTCACCGATCCTGAACATGAAAAAGAGACGATCGCCTCAATTGCCTATGAATGCGGCTTTGGCTCGCTCGGCCCTTTTGGCCGGGCCTTCAAGTCCGAAACGGGGATGACCCCAACCGCGTTCCGCAACAACGCGAAACGATCGAAAACTGAATCCGCGCCAGTTTTGAAATTGGCGACAAACCAAGACGAACCGACGAGACAGGCGGGGTGATCATGGGGCGTTGTGCGCAACGTGACCCGAACACGAAGGAGAACGTCTGATGGGTGAAATCTTCCTTGAAACGATCGCCAAAATCCCGGTGTGGATGCTTGTCGACCTCGAACGCTACGCGGTGTTGGCCATCGGCGTCTGGCTTATTTTATGGGTTGGCCTCGCTGGTGTCCTCCGCCACCGGAAGATTAGAAAGGACTGGCCATCACAGCAGCAAATGCTGACCGAATTTGCGCACTCCCTTCGCTCGATTGCGATCTTCTCGGTACTTAGCGTGAGCACCTATTTCATGTGGCGTGCGGGCATCCTGCCTTGGGCATCGGTGAATGAGCAGATGACGGGGCCTTTTTGGTTTTGGGGCTCTGTCGCGGTGATGCTGCTCGCGCACGATACTTATTTTTATTGGGTGCATCGCTGGATGCACAGCCCGAAGCGGTTTCGCCTGTTCCACCGGCGGCATCATCGCTCGATGAACCCCTCCCCGTTCACGGCCTACAGTTTTGACCTCCGCGAGGCAGGCATGATGGTGCTGTTCGTCATCATTTGGGAGATTGCTGTCCCCAATGCACCAGGAGCCACCGGCGCCTTTGTCGTCATCTCGCTGATCAAAAACACCCTCGCCCACGCAGGCTTTGAGTTTATGCCAGCAACGAAGGACAAGCGCCCGCTTCTCGATTGGTTCACCACCACCGTGCACCACGATCTTCACCACGCCCGGGCAGGCTATAATTTCGGCCTTTACTTCACGTGGTGGGACAAATGGATGGGCACGGAAGATCCCATTTACTATGACGAGTTCAAACGCGTCGTTGAGCAGCGCGGTGTGATCAACGAACCGGCACCGACCAGCCCGGCGCCAACAGCGGCCTAATTGTCCAAGAGTTAGGGTCATCAACCCAATCAATGCTCGGTCGGCGCTTTCTTGAGAAAAGGCGCCGACCAAATGTCTTTTGAACGGGTCCGTCAGTCTTGCTATGCCCGACGGCTATGTCTGTCGATTCAGCCCCTCCGCCGCCACCCAACAGCCGCGCCGCAAGACGCGCAGCCTTTCTTGCCGTGGCAACAGAGACATTTGTGGAGTTTGGCTATGAACGCACGTCACTCGACGACATTGTCGCCCGCGCCGGTGGGTCAAAATCGACGATTTATGCGAACTATGGCAACAAGGAAGGCCTGTTCCGCGCCATCTTGCAAGATCGCGTGGACATGGTGATCGGCGAAGCAAGACAGGAAGATGCAGCGCCGGACGTTTCCGATCAATCGATCAGAGCGCGGCTCACCCGTTACGGCTCGGGCCTGATACGAGGCCTTTGCCACCCGAGCAACGATGTGGTTTGGCGCCTTCTTTTAAGCTCAACCTGGCAATTCCCCGACATCGCCGAGCAGCACTACAAAAACGGCCCCAAAGTTGCCGTGTCCGATGTCCAGGCCATTCTCCAAAAAGCCCTCGACAAGGATGAAATTCGGCCGGTTGATCCGCGCCGCGGCGCTGAAATTTTCCTTGGCTCCATGCGTCACTATGATGTGCTGATCGGGCGTCTCCTGGGCATCGCCAAGCCGCCGCCCGAAGACGAGCAAAAGGCCATCGTGAGGGATGCCGTCGCCATCTTTCTCGATGGCCTTGAGACAAAAGCGTAACGCGCCTCCTCCCACAAAGGGCCTCGCACTCTGCGCCAAGGTCGGTATACCGCTCCGATGACCACGAGCCCGATCGACTCCGCCCTTATCGACAACGCAAAAGCTTGGCCGTTCCAAGAAGCCAAAGCGCTCATCAAGCGTTTGGACAAGATGGGAAAGAAGGACGGCATGGTGACCTTCGAGACGGGTTATGGGCCTTCCGGTCCACCACACATCGGCACTTTTGGTGAGGTGGCGCGCACCTCTATGGTGCGCCATGCTTTTGAAGCGCTGACGGGGCGGACAACCCGCCTGGTCTCGGTCTCCGATGATATGGATGGTATGCGGAAAATCCCGCCGATCCCGAACGCGGAAACCTTAGAGCCCTATTTGCAGCAGCCGCTGTCGCGCGTTCCCGATCCGACCGGCCAATATCCCAGCTTTGCGGCGAGCAACAATGCGCGATTGCAGAGCTTTCTTGACCAGTTCGGGTTCGATTATGAGTTGATCTCTGCCTCGGACGCCTACAATTCGGGCCGCAAAGATGGAGCACTCATCCGTATGCTGGAAGTGTATGATGACGTGCTCGATATCATCTTACCGACCTTGGGTGAGGAGCGGCGCCAGACCTACGCTCCGATCTTGCCGATCAGCCCCAAGACAGGCCGCGTGCTTTACGTGCCACTTCTAGAGCGCGACGCGGCCACGGGAACCATCATTTACGAGGACGAAGATGGGACGCGCACCGAGCATACGGTGACGGGCGGTCAGGCAAAGTTGCAATGGAAGGCCGATTGGGCCGGGCATTGGTATGCCTTTGACACCGACTATGAAATGTCAGGCGAGGACCTCACCGAAAGTGTCCGCCTTTCCCGCCGTATCGTCCAGGCGATGGGCAAAGAACCGCCGATTGGATTCAACTATCAGCTTTTCCTCGATGGCGAGGGCAAAAAGATTTCCAAAACCAAAGGCAACGGCATCACGATCGACGAATGGCTACGCTATGCGAGCCCCGAAAGCCTTCAGCTGTTTAACTTCGCAGCGCCCAAAAAAGCCAAGAAACTCTATTTCGATATCATCCCCAAAACAGCAGATGAATATTGGACCCACATCGCAAAATACCAAGAGCAAGACCCCGTGAAGCAAGCGGAGAACCCCGCCTGGCATATTCATACAGGGGATGTGCCCTCGGTGACGCCGCCGGTCAGTTTTGGTCTGCTTCTCAACATCGTGGACGCATCGGGAACATCCGATCCTGAGATCTTGCGGGGGTTTGTCGCTAAGTATCGGCCCGATGCGAGCGGCGAGGAAATGGCAGCGCTTGAGCCGCTTCTTCCTTATGCGGTGAATTATTTCCAAGACTTCGTCAAACCAAAGAAAGTCTATCGCACGCCCACTGATCAAGAACGGGACGCCCTGACGATGTTGGCCGCCAGCTTGCGGGAATTGGGCAATGGGCAGGAGGAGGACGCCTACCAAACGGCGGTCTTCGATGCAGGCAAGGCACAGAACTACGACAATATCCGCGAATGGTTCAAAGGCCTTTATGAGGTTGTCTTCGGCCAAGCAGAAGGGCCCCGTATGGGACCGTTCGTGAAGATCTATGGTGCGGCGGAATCAGCAGCACTCATCGACGCGGCAATCGATCGGGATTAGATCCCAAAGAATGCAGCGGGTTCTGAACGTCTAAAGCCATAATAGACGTTCAGCCACCAGGCCTCGGGGAAGTCCAAGATACTGTCAAAGTAAGGTGCGCCCTCAGCACCAAGTTCCTTGCGGCGAACCATGGCGCGGAGGTTGTTGATCAGCAGCGCGTCGCCGCGGTTGAGCGTCACCCGTTGTGCGTCCTCGTCGGTCATCTCGATGGCCTTTAGGAGTGCCGCGAAAGCACGGCGCACCGCGCCATCCGTGCCGACAAATTGCGACCAGTCGATGCGATTGGGATCCCATCTGAGCACCCAATGGGGTTGATCGCGGTCGTTGTTGAGATCTCTCAGAACGGGCTCGGGCACCAGCGCGACCTCCGAGCGCTGCCGAAGGCTGCGTTGATCCCATTTGCCGAACATCGTGATTTCTGTCTCGGTGAGAAGATCAAGGATTGCGTCGACCTCGTAATCCATCTCGGTTTCGGTGAGATCCTCATCCTCATAAAGCCAACGCGCCGCTTCGCGCAGTCTATCCATCACCTGGTCCACCGTGATGATCCAAAGCGGGGTGTTCACGGGATTTTCGACGCCCATATAAAGAAGCCAGGGAGCGGTTTCGCCTTGGCTGCTTTCGCGCCGGTCATCCGGCCAGCGATAATGCGGCGCGCCCGTTCGGTAGCGCAAGGTGACGTCGGCGTTGTCGCTTATCGTTGTGATCTGGCTGCGCTCATCGGTGTACCGCGCCCGACGCCAGTTCTCACCCGTGGCGATCTCATCGCGCAGCTCTGCTTCTAGTGTATCAAAAACAAGGCTCGCCCGGATGCCGTTGCGCGCTGCACGTGACTGGATGAAATACCGGTGATTGTAAGCCGACAGCGCACGCGGTGACATCAGCCTTTGACGCAGATAGTCGGCTTTGTATTTCCGCTCGAAGAGGTCCTTGATGTAAAGAGCGGTCTCGTTGCCGTCTTTCAAATCGATAAGGTCGCGGCGCAACCGCCTTGGTAAGACCGTGGCCGTTTCCCTTGTCTCATAAAGGTATTGAACCGCCTCGAAGGTCATCTCGGGCTGGCGCTGCAACCATTGAAGAGCTGCCGTCGCCATCTGCATACGGCGGTTTAAATTCAAGAACTTCTGTTCAAAGACGAAGACTTCGGCGACCTGCTGATACAAAGGGAACTTTGAAAGGGCACCGCCGAGCCCGGTGAGCACCAGATAGGTGATCAGACCGGCGCCTCCCCCAACAACGACCGGTGCAAGCGACGTCGTGAAAAACGCAAAACCGGTGCGCTCAGCCAATTCAGCACCATAGATAAAGACGGCGCCCGCACCGAGCCCAAGGCCAATGCCGATCAGCAAAAGGGTAGAGAGTCGAACCGTGTTGTTTTCAAACTCATTGATAATTGGCTGGAATTTCGAAGACTTAGCGATCAGACGGGTATAAATCGCCTCCGCAACCTCCTGCAAGGCGCCGCGCTCGAACACGTTTAGACGCAATGTTCGCACCCTAAGGCCCCCAGCCAGTCCCCGGTCAGCTTAACCAAACCTTGAAGGCGCGTCGAGACATGCGCGATATCGTCGCCTTTTGCGCAAAAGCCCAAAAACCGGCCCATTCCATCTAAAATGTCAGAATACGGCCCTTGCTCACCTTCGCCGGAGAGGAAACATTTGTGCTTCGGTTGGGGGGATTCTTCGAAGGAATCGTGCTTGGATCTTATCGCCAAGAGCGCATCATGATCGTACTATCTTTACCAGTCGCGTTCATGATCGGTGGTTAAGGTCCCAGCTCATTTTGGAGAGGACCTTGCCGCATCATAGAACAGTGGTTCGGCAAGGTGGTGGTGGCCTTGGTGAGCCAAGCAGCCCGACAAACGGGCAGAAACGGGTGGCGGTTGTGAGCATGAGCATGGACAGTGATTTGGACGTTTTCGACGCGTTTGCCGAAGGCTACGAGCGGACGAAGCACGAAGAGATGTCACTTCGGGACTATTTGCTGGGGTGCCGCGACGACCTCATGTTCTACGCATCGCCCGCGGAGCGCATGGTCAAAGCCATCGGTGAGCCAGAATTTATTGATACATCCAAGGATCCGCGCCTGAGCCGGATCTTCTTCAACCGCACGATCAAGCGCTACAAAGCTTTTGAAGGCTTTTACGGCATGGAAGACACGATCGAACGGATCGTTGGCTATTTCCGTCACGCCGCCCACGGCCTCGAAGAAAAGCGCCAGGTGGTCTACCTGCTTGGTCCGGTTGGCGGGGGCAAATCGTCCCTTGCTGAACGCCTCAAGGACTTGATGGAAGAGTACCCCATCTATGTCCTGAAAGCGGGCGATGAGCTGTCGCCCGTCTATGAAAGCCCGCTTGGACTGTTTCAAACCGAGCAGCTCAAATCGCTTCTCGAGGACAAGTACGGCATCGAGCGCCGTCGCCTCACCGGTATTATGAGCCCCTGGGCCGTCAAACGGCTCGACGAGTATGGCGGGGACATCTCGAAATTCTCCGTGGTGAAGCTCTACCCCTCAAAGCTCCGCCAGGTCGGCATCACCAAGACCGAGCCGGGCGATGAGAACAATCAGGATATCTCCGCCCTGGTTGGTAAGGTCGACATCCGGAAGCTTGAGCACTTCAGCCAGGATGACACCGACGCCTACTCCTACTCGGGGGGTCTTTGCCATGCGAACCAAGGCCTTCTTGAGTTCGTCGAAATGTTCAAAGCACCGATCAAAGTGCTGCACCCGCTTCTAACGGCCACCCAAGAAGGCAATTATGTCGGCACCGAGAGCCTCGGCCCGATCCCTTTCCAAGGCGTGATCCTCGCGCACTCAAACGAAAGCGAGTGGCAGGCCTTCCGGAACAATCGCAACAACGAAGCCTTTCTCGACCGGATCTCGGTGATCAAAGTGCCTTACGCGCTGCGCCCGACCGAAGAGACAGCGATTTATGAGAAGCTTCTGAAGTCATCGGAGCTGTCTGATGCTCCGTGCGCACCAGAAACTCTGCCCATGCTGGCCCGCTTCTCGGTCCTCACGCGCCTCAAGGAGCATGAGAACTCAAACCTTTACTCAAAAATGCGGGTCTATGACGGTGAGAAGCTGAAGGACACCGATCCCAAAGCGAAGTCGCACCAAGAGTATCGCGATGCGGCGGGCGTCGATGAAGGCATGGACGGGATCTCCACCCGCTTTGCGTTCAAGGTGCTCTCCGAGACCTTCAATTTCGACACCGAAGAGGTCTCCGCTGATCCTGTGCACCTCATGTATGTGTTGGAAAATGCCATCAAGCGGGAGCAATTCCCGGATGAAACTGAGAAGACGTATCTTGAGTTCATCAAGGCCGAGCTGGCGCCGCGCTACGCCGACTTTATCGGTAAAGAGATCCAGAAGGCTTATCTTGAGAGCTATGGCGAGTACGGACAAAATCTCTTTGACCGGTACATCTCCTATGCCGATGCGTGGATCGAAGATCAGGACTTCAAAGACCCTGACACAGGTCAGCTCCTTGACCGCGCGACCCTCGATACTGAGCTTTCGAAAATCGAAAAGCCTGCCGGCATCGCCAACCCGAAGGACTTCCGCAACGAGGTCGTCAAGTTCGCCCTGCGCGCCCGCGCCGCGAATTCAGGCAAGAACCCTGCCTGGACGAGCTATGAAAAGCTCCGCCGGGTGATCGAAACACGCATGTTCACGCAAGTCGAAGACCTGCTGCCCGTGATCTCTTTTGACAGCAAGAAAGACAGCGACACCGCGAAAAAGCACGACGATTTCGTCAGCCGGATGACCGAGCGCGGCTACACCAGCCGCCAAGTCCGCCGCCTGGTCGAATGGTATATGCGGGTGAACAAGGCCGGGTAAGCCCGTCGACCTTTGGATGAGAGAAAGAGGCTCCTATCTTGGGGCCTCTTTTTATTTGGACGAAAGGATATGCGGCGAATCTCGCGTATAAAGTGCAGAGTGATCGATGGGTGAACCAAAGCGCCGATGAACGTTGCCACCGAAACATTGCGCCGCTTGCTGAGCGAGCTGGGGCCACGTCGCTTTTTGTCGAAGGCGGCGGAATCCCTCACGCCGACGGAGGTCTGCTTGAATTTAGCACTCCAGGGCGGTGGACCGCTTGGCGCCTTCACCTGGGGGGTTCTTGATGCGATCTTAGAGCTGGACACCCGCCCGATCGCGAAGGTGTCGGGCGCATCCGCCGGAGCACTCAATGCAGCGGTGCTGGCCACGGGCCTTGTTAAAGGTGGCCGAAAAGAAGCACGCGACGCACTTAACGCGTTTTGGCAAGATGTCTCTGGCGTGGCGGCAACAGCGCAGGCATTGCTCACACCCCAAACCATCGGTGAACGCCTCACAGGTTTGCGTCTTTCGATGATAGCGCCGCGCAATCGCGGGGGCGATGCGCTACGGGAGCTCATCGCCAAGCATGTCGATATCTCCGCTCTGCAAAGCGGCACGGCGCCGCGTCTCGCGGTTGCTGCGACCCATATCCCCACAGGACGCGCGAGGGTTTTCTCTAACGCGGATGTTTCGCACGACGCATTGTTGGCATCAGCCTGTTTGCCGCAGGTTCAGTCGCCCGTGGAGATCGATGGCGACCCTTATTGGGACGGGGGGTTAACGTCCAACCCGCCGATTGCGCCGCTGGTCGGAAGTCCACATGCTATCATCCTTGTGCGGCTTTTATCAAGCGGCATTGATACCGTCCCCACCAAGACCAATGACATCGAGCGACAATTGCAGCAATTTCTTTTTGCCCGCCCCCTCGATCAAGAGCTCGAGACCCTTGGAGACGACGTGGCGACCATCAAAGAAATTGCTCTTCACGATTGGTTGCCGGGCCGGTCGATGGAGGGTTTGCCCACGCCGCGGGTCGTCAAAACACTGTTTGACGCCGGTCGGAATGCAGGGGCGGTTTTCCTTGATGAAGAGGCTGCGAGCCGTGAAGCCATGACAGCCTAAGCGTCGGACAGATATGCGGTGATCAGGAGATGCTTTCGGCGTGTGGACCTTACGACCGCCACCAAATCTTTGTCGCCCCGTTCGTCAATGGCGAGCCGCCATACCTCTGTACAACAATTGTGTCCTGGCTCTTTACGATCAGGACCGTGGATCAGCCGACGAAGCCAAACCCGTTTGATCTGTCGCCGATCCACTGCCAGCCGAGCATGGCGGGTCAGGACGAGCTCCATGGCGTTATTCGTCCTTAAAGCTCGCAATTCCTTCTAGGATCAAGCGCTGCGCTTCGTCCTTGCCCTTCCACTCTTTGACCGTCACCCATTTGTTGGGCTCTAAATCTTTATAGTGATCAAAGAAGTGCCAAATCCGCTCTAACAGGATAGGTTGGACATCCTCGAAGGTCTCGATGTTGTCGTAGAACTGGGTCAACTTAGGATGCGGTGCTGCGAGGAGCTTCTCGTCAATACCTGCCTCGTCCTCCATAATCAGAACACCGATCGGACGTGCACGAAGTATACAGCCAGGAACCAGAGGACGATTTCCCAGACACATCACATCCACAGGATCACCATCGCCTGAAAGCGTATGCGGGATAAAGCCGTAATTACAGGGATACCGCATCGCGGTGTAAAGGAACCGGTCGACAAAGATAGCACCCGACGGTTTGTCAAATTCATACTTAATCGGCTCGTTTCCGAGTGGAACCTCTATGATCACATTGATGTCTTCGGGCGGGTTTTCGCCAACGGGAATCTCAGAAATGCGCATCGAGGCCGTCCTTCTTTGATGTTGCAGTGCACAGTACAAGAGTAGGTAGACCACCTCCTGCGGCCTCTTCATAGCCCTTTCGTCGACCAGGTGGCCAATCGGCGATTCCGCAGTGCGAGAGAGCGATTCTCCGCTTGACGGGCCACCCTGCATCTGAACATGCAGTAGTCGAAGCTATTGGAAACAATAGCTTCTATCAATCGGTCATAGGGATTTTCGCCAATGGGCGCGGACATTGTTAACCTCGGTGCGCATAACCAGGACACAGTCGTGGAGAAGATCTTTCAAGCTATCCTCAGGGATGGATCGGAAACGATCCTGGTCAGCGATGTGCTCGCGGCCTTGGAGGCCTGTGGCCTCGATGAGCGTGACAAGCGGATCCGCGAAACCATGCGGAACCTTAAGCGCCTGAACCGCAGGGATGAGCTTGATCTTGCGAAGTTTTCCGAAGTGGTTGCACCGGAGAACGCAACACTCATTGCGCGGGGATTGTCCGGTGACTTCATTATTCCCAATTTTGCGGGGTTCCGCGATCAGGTGACCAAGATCTTCGACAGCGTCGCAGACAACCGAGGTGGTCAGATCGCAAGCTATATCCCTCAATTGGCGCGTGTCGACCCTGATCTTTTTGCCTTATCGGTATGCACCGTTGACGGACAGACGTTCTCACTCGGCGATGACGAAGAAACGTTCTGTGTGCAATCGACTTGTAAGCCAGTCAGCTATGCAATTGCACTGAATGAGTTGGGTCGAGACCATGTCCATCAACATGTGGGGCGAGAACCATCAGGGCGGGGGTTCAATGAACTGACGCTCAACGAACAAGGCCTTCCGCATAACCCGATGATCAACTCAGGCGCCATTATGTGCGCCTCGCTTATCAAACCAGAGCAAAGCCTTGCTGACCGGTTCGATCATGTGATGACCATCTGGAAAGCACTTTGCGGCGATAGAACCTGCGGCTTCGACAACACCATTTTTCTTTCGGAAAAAGAGACGGCCGACCGAAACTTTGCGCTCGCTTATTTTATGCGGGAAAAGGGCGCTTTTCCTCCGAATACGAATATTATCAATACCCTCGACTTTTATTTCCAGAATTGCTCCATCACGGTGGATGTTCGGC
>JBCCBY010000070.1:0-11933 GCA_039033795.1 Pseudomonadota bacterium
CTATCAAGACCAGGAACGCGGTGCCACCCAGGTGAGCGATCTTGTTGGCTTTGACCAATGGGCGAGCAATTTCTTTCTCACTGACTTTGTTTTCACCGATAACGTTTTCACCTTTGATCGCGTGGAGGACTATGAGGAGTACGCAATATTTGGTGAGTTGACATGGAACATCACCGATAAAATTCAAGCGACAGGCGGCTTGCGTTACTTTGAAAATGAGTCAACGACAACAACGTCGGTGCGAGCAGGGTTGTACACGTTCTTTAACGGAGAGGCGGAAACAACCTTTTCTGCAGACGACGAAGACCTTCTCTTTCGTGCAAATGTCGCCTTTGATGTGGGGGATGATGATCTTCTCTACTTCACGGTGTCCGAGGGGTATCGGCGCGGCGGCAGCAACGGTGTTCCCACAATCGGTCAGTTTGCCAACAATCCAGAGTGGCTCGTCTTCGATTCCGATAAGGTGTTGAACTACGAATTGGGGATGAAAGGCCTGATCGCTGGTATACGGTATGATCTCAGCGCCTTCTATGTCGATTGGGATGATGCGCAGTTTAACACATCAACACCCAATGGTTTCTTCTTTGCCGTGGCCAACGCGCAAGAGGCGAGAACCCAAGGGATCGAAGCACAGTTTTCTGGTGATCTACTCGATGGTGCAATCAACTATGATTTTGGCTACACATTCGTTGATGCTGAGTTGACGGAGGATTTTGTCGCTCCGCCAGGCTTTGGCCTGACAGAGGGCACGTTGGTGGCGAGTGATGGGTCCCCTTTGCCAGGAGTGCCGGAGCACACGGTCAATATCGCCGCTGGTCATACGAAAACCTTGAGCAATGGATGGGCACTGATCAGCAGGGTCGACGGATATTGGCAATCGAGCACGCAGAATGTCCTTGATGAAGGTGTTCTTAATGCAGACGAGTTTGATGGTTTTAGCATCGTCGATTTCACCTTCACCTTGGCGATGGAGAACACGGCAGCATCGTTCTTCATCAAAAACGCCTTTGATGAACGGGGAACCACGGGCGCGTTCACACCGAATGCCTTTGGGCCTGTTCCCGCTGCTGACTTTTACGGGAGCAATGCTCGAGAGTTCATCGCTCTGCCGAGAACATTTGGTATCGCTTTGGCGTATAGTTTTTAACTCGAACGAGACCGGCGCCTAAGGTGTCGACGTCGACTCCTTAGGACCGGGCATGCCGACATCGATCGCAGATCAGAAAAAAGCGGAGATGAACGACCTCCGTCGGTTGATCGTTGGCACGATTCAACGCGGGGAGTTCGATCAAGCGCGAAATCTATGCGATCGGCTTGAAGAAAAAAATCCAAAAGAACCGGATGCATGGATTTTCAGGGCAAGGATCGAACAAAAGCATAACGCGTTCGTTGCCGCCGACCAACATCTGATGAACGCTTTAAAAAAGGCCGGTTCGCGATGGGATATCCAACTTGTTGCTGCTGAGGGTAAGATCTATATAGGAGATATTGCCTCGGCGCTGATGATGTTGCGGGCCCTTCGTCCCCTGATCGATCAAGATGCGACGGCCCTTGCCAGAATGGCGGCTTTGTTCACACAGCTTGAACGTCACGCGGAAGCCTCCGCGTGCGCCCGTCGCGCGCGGCAATTGGAACCCGGTTCGCTTAACTGGTCCCTGCTTGAGGCCAGCACGTCCGTACCCGTTGGTCGAATGGAACAAGCTGAACAACTCATGGACCAGATTGTGGCGGCGTCGCCCCAAGAGGCGGACGTTTACTACAACCGTTCGACACTGAGGCGTCAGACGAACGATGACAATCATATCGACGAGCTACGTCACGTTTTGTCTCAATTACAGGATGACGATCATCGACTTGTCCCAATTGCTTTTGCTCTGGGTAAAGAGCTCGAAGATCTTGGCGAGTTCGCTGGGTCCTTTCGAGCGTTTGAACGGGGTGCGGATCTTCGACGAAGGCGAATGAGTTACAGCGTGTCGACCGATGAGGCGGCGATCGCGCGGGTCATCTCAACATTTACCGAGGGTTGGTTCCATCGCGCAGAAAAGGGATCCTCTGATGCTGCGCCAATATTTATTTTTGGTTTGCCGCGGAGTGGAACGACACTCGTTGACAGAATACTCAGTACCCATGAACAGGTTATCAGTCTTGGTGAGGTCAACGATGTTGCCTATGCAGTAACAAGGCACAGTGCGCCGGCCGATGACAAGCTTCATCTCATTGATCGTAGCAGCACCATTGGGACCGATCGACTTGGCCGTGAGATTAGCCGTGCCTATAGCGGCTACGGTGAAGAGGCTGAGCGTTTTATTGATAAAACGCCTGCGAATTATTTGTATCTTGGGTTGTTGGCGCGCGCCTTGCCGAACGCGACGTTTATTCATGTCCATCGTCATCCGATGGCGTCGTGTTTTGCAATGTACAAGACATTGTTTCGAATGGGTTATCCATTCTCTTACGATCAATCCGACCTTGCTCGGTACTACACGGCTTATCGGCGGCTCATGGAGCATTGGCAGGCGTTGATCGGGGATCGAATCCTCAACGTATCGTACGAGAATTTGGTGGACGATCAAGAAACGGTAAGCCGACAGATCTTTTCCTTTTGTGGCCTCAACTGGACCGCCGCATCGTTGGATTTTCATAAGGCTAGCGCGCCCACGGCGACCGCGAGTGCGTCGCAGGTCCGCCAGCCAATCTATCAGTCTGCACGGGATCTGTGGCGGGAACATGAAGGCCGTCTTGCCCTCACAGCGACGCTTTTGAAAAAGGAGGGCGTTGATGTTTAAGCCGTTGGTGCTGTTGACATGGGTTGTGACCTGGTTGGGCCTGGCTCATGCACAAATCCTTTATACAGAGGACTTTCAAGATGGGGAGGCCAACGGATGGCGACCCGGTGGCCGAGGTGACGTTCGCGTCACGTCTTACGCCGGAAACAGCTCGTTGCGTGTCACGCGTTCGGCTTCTGCAACACTTGGATTGCAGGTCTCCGGTCCGCCGAAAGTTCGCATCAGTCTGTCTTTTGCGGCACAGGATCTTGAGGGACGTGATGCGTGTGTGGCTGAGATATCAACAGATGGCGGCGCTGTTTGGCAGGAGTTTCACCGAATTCAAGATGGAGACGATGACGCTTTCACCCTCTATCCTGGCAGCGTGGAGGTGGAGCCGCCCCTCGATCAGCCGCTCTATATCCGAGTACGGATAGCAGGTAATGGCGACAACGACACGTGCTGGGTTGACAATGTTCAAGTTGCCGCGACAGGAGCGCGTCCTACAGCATCCGCTGGTCCGCGCCGCGCGTTAACCCAAGCGTTTTTAACCTCACAAAGCCATTTTGATCGACCTGTAGCGATGCGAGAGTTCGGACCGATTGAGGCTCAGCAGTCTGAACAACCATCCCTTCGAGGCCGTTTCTCCTTTACCGTCGACCCTGGCGATGGGTCCTACATGCCCCTCCGTGACCGTTTCAGTTTCGCAGCTGATCCTGTGGAGGGGTTGGGATATCCCCCAGCGTTCACGATGGACCTGGTGTCTGATGGACGCCGGCTCATTCCCAAAACCCGTTCGCTTCAAATCACCGATCATGCCGCATGGGATCTTGTTTTGTCGGTGGGCCAGATTTGGCAGGAAGCGGGCGATAACGATGTCGCCAGAGCTGCGATTCCCTTCGCCCTCCAGGAGAAGAATGCCAATTGTACGCATAATGGTGTTTTGATGTTTCTGGTAAAAGACGGGGCGCCGGTCTCCCGGGTGGTTTACCAGATCTCATCTGAGACTTGTGCCTATCATCACTTCGATATGTGGGGTGTGGGGACGATAAAACAAATCAGCAATCGTCTCCGTGATGCCGACGATATCGCTGCGGGCTACCAACAGGAGTTAGCCCGCCGGCTGCCTGTTAAGCCATGGTCACAATTGGGAGAGGACCATCCTGCCATTGACGCCGACTTGTTTGCTTCTCCTGGCGATATCAGCCCAGAGCATCTGACACTCTATGGCGTCGTCGTCGACGGCGTTCACTACAAGAGTGCATGTTTCACACGGTATGGCGACTATCCTTATTGTGATGAAATGGTCTTACCGTCTTATTCAACTTCAAAATCAATCGTTGCTGGGCTTGGTCTGATGCGGTTGGATCAGCTTTATCCTGGTGCCAGTGACGCGCTGATTGCCGATCATGTTGATCCGTGCAGTCGAGCCGGTTGGGCAGGCATTACCTTCGGGCAGACGCTCGATATGTCGACGGGGCGGTATGCGTCGAAAACACCGGACGCTGACGAAAGTGAAGCAGTTCGCGATGGGTTTTTCTTGACGCCCCTTCACCGGGAGAAAATCAATCGGGCATGCCGGCTCTATCCAAAGCGCGAAAGGCCGGGACGCCAGTTTGTCTATCACACCACGGATCATTATGTCCTTGGAACGGCGATGCGGTCCTTTCTTGCGCAGCAACGAGGGGGAGATGTTGATATTTATCATGAGCTTGTTGCCAAACCGCTCAACGGTTTGCTTGGACTGTCACCCGCAGCACAAGAGACCCGCCGGACGACAGATAACGTCCGACAACCCTATGTCGGTTGGGGTTTGACTTTTCTTGCTGATGATGTTGCGAAACTCGGCGCCGCTCTTAGTGGCCCATCGGCAAGTGAAGGAATGATTGCGCTTTTTGGTGCTGATGCTCTCGCGGGCGCGCTCCAGCAAAACCCAAGGGATCGCGGCTTAAGAGCTCCAGCAGAGCCGCTTCGCTACAACAATGGTTTCTGGTCGTATGATGCCGCGACGCCTTTGTCGTGTAAGGCATCTGTGCCTATCCCCTTCATGTCAGGGTACGGTGGAATCTCAGTTGTGATGATGCCCAATGGTGTCACCTATTACTACTTTAGTGACAATGAAGAGTTTGCCTGGGCCCAAGCCGTTATCGCCGCTGACGGGTATTCACCCATTTGCGAGGTTCGCTGATGGACACCACAGCCAACCCTTTTCTTCGCCTCAGCCAACTCCCAAAGGCGGCCCCGGACGGTTTGTTGGCAGCGGTCATGCTGTCGTTCCTTGCAACAGCGGGCCTGTTTTACGTGAACATCATGGCGGCGATCGTTGACGGCCTCGTTGATAGTCTGGCGATTACTGATCGTGAGGCCGGGAATATTGGATCGGCGAACATTTATGGTGCGGCCCTCGGTGCTTTGCTGGCGGTACCCATTATCCGGCGCGTGTCTTGGCGTCCATTGGCTATTGGCGCACTCATTATACTGATGGCTATTGATATCACCTCGATTGCGTTGCGCGATGCAACCACGCTGTTGGGTGTTCGCTTTTTACATGGTGTGGCCGGAGGTTTTCTTGTTGGTGTTGCCTTTGGCGTTATCGCTCGAACGGCCTCACCTGATAAGACCTTTGGCATGATGCTTTTTGTCCAGTTCGGTCTGGGTGGCCTTGGCGTGATGTTGATCCCACAACTTGTACCATCATTTGGAACGCCGGTCCTGTTCTTGTCACTGGTCGCGTTTAGCGTGGTGACCCTGGCTATGGTTCCATTTTTATCCGCATACCCTCCCAAAAAACAAGAAAGTATAGAGAAACATGATGCGAAAATCGATGTTCGACCACTGTCCCTGACCCTGGTGGCGATCTTTCTGTTTCAAGCAGCGAACATGGCGCTGCTCGCGTTTATTATTCGCCTTGGCCTCGATTACGGACTTGATCGAACCTACACCAGCACTGCTCTTGGTCTGGCCACCTGGGTGGCGCTCATCGGGCCGTTTGTGGTGATCGTTCTCGGTATCAAACTGGGTCGCACACTTCCCTTAACCCTTGGAATGATACTCACACTGACTGGTATGGGTCTTTTTCATTTAAGCGGAGAGCCCTGGGCTTACCTCGTCGCCAACTGCACAACGGGCATCACTTGGGGTCTTGTGATCGCCTATCTTCTTGGAATGACGGCGGAGTTTGACGCCGCAGGCCGGATGAGTGCCTTGGGCGGATTTGTGTCAAAAATGGGTTTGGCCACGGGTCCTTTGGTTGCTGGCCGTTGTCTTGGGGCTGATTTAGGCTTTGGTGTTCTCATTAATGGCGCTATCATTGTTCTTGCGATCAGTACCCTGTTTATGATCATTCCCTCTCTTGCCCTTGATCGAAAGGGGCAAGGCAGCCCAGCAAAAGATGTCGCTTTATGAACGGATTAGATTTAAGAAACTCAGATCTTCTCACGGGACGTGCACTCATCAACGGTGCCTGGGTGGACGCGGTTGAAGGCCGTGTCCGACCGGTCAAGAACCCTGCCACGCTTGAGGTCATCGCTGAAATTGCTGAATGCGGCGCTGAGGAGACGACAGCGGCGATCTCAGCTGCAGAGCGTGCATTCAAGGAATGGCGACAGCGGCCTGCAAAGGAGAGGTCTCAATTGCTCCGGCGCTGGCATGACCTCGTGCTTGCGCATATCGAAGACCTTGCGCTGATCCTGACAGCGGAACAGGGTAAGCCATTGCTGGAGGCCCGCGGCGAAATTGCGTATGGCGCCAGTTACATAGAATGGTTCGCAGAGGAAGCAAAACGAATCTATGGCGATACCATACCGGCTCGATCATCTGATCAGCGTGTTGTCTGTACACGACAGCCGGTCGGTGTTGTCGCGTGCATCACGCCTTGGAACTTCCCCAGTGCAATGCTTGCACGGAAGATCGCACCAGCCTTAGCGGCGGGATGCACCGTGGTTTGTAAGCCAGCCAATGAAACACCACTGAGCGCCTTTGCGCTCGGCGTTCTTGCGGAAAAAGCGGGAATACCGCCGGGTGTGATTAACATCCTGGCAGGGCGAACAGAGGACATAGGAGCTGCTCTGACTTCGTCGCCGATCGTCCGTAAGCTATCGTTTACCGGCTCAACACCGGTTGGCAAAAAGCTCGTTGCCGCATGCGCTGACACGATGAAGCGAACCTCCATGGAGCTCGGCGGGAACGCGCCCTTCATCGTTTTCGAGGATGCTGATCTCGACAAGGCAATCCAAGGCGTGATCGCATCAAAGTTTAGAAATGCTGGGCAAACATGTGTCTGTACAAATCGGATTCTTGTTCAAGACACCATCTATGATGCCTTTAGGGAAAGACTGGTCGATGCCATAGGGGGCTTATCGGTTGGTCGGGGCACGGATGACGGTGTCGCCATGGGACCACTGATCCATGAAAAGGCAGCGACGCACGTTCAGTCGTTGATCGACCGAACGATCGAACAGGGCGCCACGCCAATTGTGGAGCATCGTGAAGACCTTCCCGGTCCTTGTTACGTTCGGCCCACCATTCTCGACGGTGTGGATGCGTCGATGGATATTTTTCATCAAGAAATCTTCGGCCCCGTTGCTCCGTTGACGCGCTTTAGGTCTGAAGAAGAGGCCATCCGTATGGCGAATGATACCCCTTATGGTCTCGCAAGCTATGTGTTTACAACCGAATCGGCGCGGGTTTGGCGTGTTTGTGATGCGCTCGATTTTGGCATGGTTGGGGTCAATGAAGGCATCATTTCAAATGAAGCTGCACCCTTTGGCGGCATCAAGGAGTCAGGACACGGGCGTGAAGGCTCCCGATATGGCCTCGATGATTATCTCGACATCAAATACCTTTGCCTTGGAGGAATTGAGCAGTGAGCGTCAACGTCAAGTCCGTGTCAGAGCATGAGGTGACCAACGCTCAGTGGCAGGAGCGAAAAGATGCCGCGATGGCACGCGGTGAAGGAAACATCGCACCGATTTTTGTCGATCGAGCAAAAGGTTCAGAGATTTGGGACGTTGAAGGTCGGCGCTACATCGATTTTGCAACAGGTATCGCGGTGTGCAACACGGGTCATTCTCATCCACGGGTTCAAAGCGCGGTCCGCGAACAACTCGAACGTTTTAGCCACACCTGCATTATGGTAACGCCCTACGATAGTGCGGTGCGGTTGGCCGAGAGATTAAATCGGATCGCGCCCGGACAATCACCCAAGAAAACGATGTTTGTGACAACCGGTGCGGAAGCGGTGGAGAATTGCATCAAGATTGCCCGAGCCCGAACGGGGAGGAGAAGCGTCATTGCCTTCAATGGCGGTTACCACGGGCGCACGATGATGACCTTGGGCCTGACGGGTAAAAATGCACCGTATAAGACGAAATTCGGACCGTTTCCGGGCGACATTTACCGCGCTCCCTTCCCTCTGCCGCTATACGGTGTCTCGGTGGAACTGGCAAAAAAAGCGCTAGAGCTTCTCTTCAAAACAGACTGCGATCCATCAGACTGCGCTGCGATCATCATTGAGCCAGTGCAGGGAGAGGGAGGTTTTTACCCCGTCCCCGATGAGTTCCTGATTTTCCTCCGTAGTTTGTGTGATCAGTATGGCATCGTGCTGATCGCGGATGAAATTCAATCTGGTTTCGCACGCACCGGCAAAATGTTTGCTTGTGAGCATGCTGGCGTTGAACCAGATCTTATGACCTTCGCCAAGGGCGTTGCGGGCGGTTTTCCGCTGGCCGGGGTGGTTGGCAAAGCTGATATCATGGATGCGCCTGAACCTGGCGGCCTCGGCGGCACTTATGCGGGGTCTCCGATTGGGTGTGCAGCGGCCCATGCTGTTCTTGATGTGATTGAGGAGGAGGGACTTGTGGCCCGTGCCGCTTCAATCGGTGCGACGTTCGAGCAGCGTTTGGGCGCGCTGGCTGCGCGCCATCCGGAGGTGGTGGCGCAGGTCCGGGCAGATCGGGGAGCGATGGTGGGGCTTGAGCTGTGTGCGGACAATGACCCGATGAAACCCCTGCCGGACCTGACCAAAAAGTTGCTGCAACAGTGCTATGCTGATGGTCTCATCGTTTTGACATGTGGCATGTTTGGCAATGTGTTCCGCTTTTTACCGGCGCTCACCATGACGGATGACCTTTTGGGCGAAGGACTGGACGTGTTTGAGGCGGCATTTGACCAAGTCGTTGGATAACGAACGCTGCTTGGTGCAAACAGGGCACTGAAGCAGTTAAGGTTTGGTCACCGCCGCATCCAGCCAAAAAGACCGCGCCGAACGCCGGACCAATGATGCATTGGTCCCTTGATTTGCGCGCGGTAGATCCCGACGGTGCGGAGGGAGAGTTGCTATGGCAGAGTTGGTCCTCGTCTTAGGCGGAGCGCGTTCGGGCAAGAGTCGTTTTGCTCAATCGTATGCGGAACGCCTCAAGGATCAGCGC
Source organism: Pseudomonadota bacterium (assembly GCA_039033795.1). Classification (GTDB taxonomy): domain Bacteria; phylum Pseudomonadota; class Alphaproteobacteria; order Caulobacterales; family Parvularculaceae; genus Parvularcula. The sequence goes on from JBCCBY010000070.1 coordinate 9,194, forward strand.
TTTTTCCTTGCGACCGCTGAACCCTTTGATGATGAAATGGCGGATCGTATCGCCCAGCACCAGGCCGATCGCAGCGCCGGGTGGACGACCGTCGATTCGCCGCTTTTGCTGGCAGGCGCAATCGAGGCCCACGCTGCACCGCAGTCTGTTTGTGTGGTGGATTGCCTGACATTGTGGCTATCAAACATCATGCTGAAGGAACTCGACATAGCCGCAGAAACCAAAAAACTCTGTGCAAGTCTGGTCGCGGCGTCCGGTCCTGTCGTCCTCGTCTCCAACGAGGTGGGTCTCGGTCTTGTTCCTGAAACCCAACTGGGTCGCGCGTTTCGCGATGCGCAGGGTCGACTGAACCAAGAGATAGCCGCGATCAGCGATCGCGTTGAGTTTGTTGCTGCGGGATTGCCCATCACCCTCAAATGCTAAGCGCGTTCTCCAGTCGATCTTCGTCTTTTTCATCCGCAGGAATACCAATTCGAAGGACGTCAGGTGACCAGCCGAAACGGCGAACATAGACCCCTTGCCTTGCGAGATGATGCCAAAGCCGATGGGCATCGGGTGTTTCAATCAGCCTAAAGAGGTCCGTACCTCCTCGTATTTTCAGGCCGCGCCGCTCCAGTCTTCGATCCAAGCGGGCCCGCGCCGTCGCCAATATCGCCCGCATGTTCACCGACCACTCAGCATCGTTGTAAGCGCGGGTGCCCACTTCTAAAGCGGCGCCGGAAACTGGCCAGGAACCAAGTCGTTTCTCGATCAGTAAGCGGAGAGAAAAGGGGGCCAGCATGGCGCCTAAACGGATGCCAGCAAGACCATAGAACTTACCAAACGAGCGCAAAATGATGAGCCCATCTCTTCCCCCAGAGCGGGCGAGGCTGACGCTAGGACAAAGGTCGGCATAGGCCTCATCGACGATAAGCCATCCGCCACGCAGCGCAAGACGTGAGCGCACGCTCTCTAGATCTGCCGGGGAGAAAAGACGACCATCTGGATTGTTGGGGTTACACAGAACGACCGCATCAGCGAATTCAGAGCATTGAAGGGGATCATCAGATTCGATCACCTGACATCCTGCCTCCTCCCACACAGTTTTGTGATCGCCATAGGTTGGTTTATGGACCACAACCTTTTGCGGTTTCATCATGGTGGGGAGCAAACGAATGAGAAGTTCACTTCCCGGTGCCAGAACAACACTGTCCCGGGGCGCATCAAGGGCGGTTGCTATCGCGCTCCTACAGTTCTCAGCCATCGCGCGGGTTGGTAGATCTTCCATGGCTGCCCTGCTCACTTGAATATGCGGGTAGGCAAAGGGATTAACACCCGTTGAGAGGTCGAGCCACGGCGAGGGAGCGCTCTGGAAACGCTGCCGCACGACATCGAGGGCGCCGCCATGTGTCAAGTCACCGTCCAAAAACCATCCCCAAGGTCACCAGAACCAAAAACAACAAGCAAAGCGCTAGGGCACGTTGATAGATAAACAGGGCACGTCTGATTGTATCGTCTGTTGGGTTGGGGGCCGCTTCGTTTAACCATGGGTCCTTGGACACCGCGTTTCCATAATGTCGTGGACCAGACAGGCGAACACCAAGAGCACCCGCCATGGCTGCCTCTGGCCAGCCCGCATTGGGGGAGCGATGCCGGGCGGCATCCCGGATCATGGTATGCCAAGCTGCCTTGCGAGCACTTGCCAGAACAAAAAGAAGTCCAGTCATCCGTGATGGGATAAAATTAGCAACATCATCGATCCGTGCGGCGAACCCGCCAAAGGCAGAAAAGTCTTTGTTCCGGTGGCCGATCATCGAATCGAGGGTGTTGATCGCTTTATAGGCCGCCATGCCCGGAAGACCCAACAGCACACCCCAGAAGAGCGGAGCGACGACCCCATCGGAGGTGTTTTCAGCGAGGCTTTCGATGGCAGCGCGTGTGACGCCTGCTTCATCAAGGGCGGCGGGATCGCGGCCGACGATCTGGGACACGGCGCTGCGAGCATTGTCGAGATTGTTTGCGGACAGAGGGATCAGGACGGCTTTGACATGGGTATAGAGGCTGCGTGATGCCAGAAGGCTTGAGGCAATAATCGCTTCACCGATGAAGCCCGCTGTCGTCTCTGGTAGAACTGATGTCATGAGACGGGCGGAGATGAAGGTGAGCACGACGATGACAAGGGTGGTTAGAACACCCGACAGGTAACGTTGCGTGTGGGACCAGGATCCGCGATTCAGCAAACCTGTGCCGGCATCGCAAAGCGCGCCGATCCAAACGACAGGATGACGGACCACGTTGTAAAGCGGCTTTGGCCATCCCCAAGCGCCCTCGATGGCAAAGGCGGCGAGCATCAACCCTGGCGCGGGATCAAAGCTTAAGGCGACCATCCAGGAGCCCTCGATTGCGCGAAAAGACGGTCGACATCGACCGCCTTCTCGACCTCATCAGCCAGGTGATTCAGTGCACGTTCCACCTCTTTGCCATAAGACAATGAAGCAGAGGACACACCGCCAGCCCGGGTTACCCATGCTCGCCGGAATGCATCATTCGCGAACACACCGTGAAGATAGCTCCCCTCGATGAGACCACCCGCACAGCGTGCACCTTCAGGTTTTCCATCAATCTCAGCAAAGGGATATTCAGTATCGGGGCCATAAGTATTTCCCATGTGGATTTCATACCCTGCGATCGTGGTTCCGGATAAGGCGCAACGTCCTTTGACCGGCGCGACACGCTTTGATTGCTGCATCACTGTCTCAAC